>NZ_JAJCME010000199.1:0-230 GCF_020560115.1 Mediterraneibacter sp. 210702-DFI.5.30 | reverse complement strand
ATTGCCTCAATACCAGTTTTTTCAGTTGTCAAGACGTTTTGAGATATCGGAATCAAATTATTCCATCTTTACTGCTGAAAGTCAAATTAAAGTTGTAAACGTAGCCGATTCTTAAGCTGGTTTATGAATAGCTAAAGCCGGTGGTGTCTTATTTTGTTTTTGGAGTTTGGTTAAGGTAAATTACTACTAGTTTATTAAATGGAGGTTAAATTCAATTTCTCACTCCCCTG
>NZ_JAJCME010000198.1:0-230 GCF_020560115.1 Mediterraneibacter sp. 210702-DFI.5.30 | reverse complement strand
GGTCATTCTAATGATCGTTAGCTGGGCTTTTTGATCGTGCATGGCTTTTTGCATTTGAATGGGTATGATCATGAAGAAAAAGCCGATGAAGAAAAAATGTTTAAGCTGCAAGAGGAGATTTTAAATGGCTATGGGCTCCCAAGATAAGCATCAGGTCGAAAAAAATCGTCATTTCATCCAGGCGCTTGGACATGCCTGGGATGGAGTCAAAGATGTGGTTAAAAAAGAAC
>NZ_JAJCME010000197.1:0-230 GCF_020560115.1 Mediterraneibacter sp. 210702-DFI.5.30 | reverse complement strand
ATAAAAATTAGTTATTTAAACGCTGTACTAATTCATCTGGAGAGAGGTAGCCACCGAGGTAAATACCTTCTTCATTATAGATCGCTGGCGTGCCATTGACCCCCATATTTAGACCGAGTTGATATTGTGCACGAACAGGGTTTTTGCAGGTTGCTGGTGGAAGTGGGGCACCCGCAATGGCTTGATTGAAAGCCGCTTGACGATCGGCACTACACCAAACACTTTCCATG
>NZ_JAJCME010000196.1:0-230 GCF_020560115.1 Mediterraneibacter sp. 210702-DFI.5.30 | reverse complement strand
GACCAGGCCAGCGGCGGACGCCTGCTGCTCAACGTGGTGCCCGGTGGCGACCCGGAAGAGCTGTCCGGCGACGGCCTGTTCCTCAGCCACGAAGAGCGCTACCAGGCCTCGGTGGAATTCACCCGCATCTGGCGCCGCGTGCTGGAAGGCGAAACCGTCGACTACGATGGCCAGCACATCAAGGTAAAAGGCGCCAAGCTGCTCTACCCGCCGGTGCAGCAGCCACGCCC
>NZ_JAJCME010000195.1:0-230 GCF_020560115.1 Mediterraneibacter sp. 210702-DFI.5.30 | reverse complement strand
CTGGCTCTGGCTCCCTGCTACTCACTATCGGCCAGGCCGTTGCCAAGCACATGGGCGATCCGAACCGTATTAAGTACTTCGCGCAGGAGCTGCGCGAGAACACGTACAACCTCACCCGCATGAACCTGGTCATGCGTGGCGTGAAGGCTGACAATATTGTCGCTCGCAACGGTGACAGCCTTGCTCATGACTGGCCAATGTTCGACGAGTCCGACCCCGTGCAGACCTAC
>NZ_JAJCME010000194.1:0-231 GCF_020560115.1 Mediterraneibacter sp. 210702-DFI.5.30 | reverse complement strand
CATAATCTGACCCATGATTACTTTGAGGTTTTTCGACCGGATCGAGCGGCCTGGGATGCAGAACGGCCAATTTTAGACAATGCCAGAGCGACGGCGGTTCCTAAAAGCCAGGCAATCCAAAAAATACCGGCTAACAGCTTTGACTTAACTTTCTGCTTGATCAGCTGAGAAATCGCGGCATTGATCTGCAAAGCTTTAAAGAACAGCGAAAACTGATCATCTCAGAAAGCG
>NZ_JAJCME010000193.1:0-231 GCF_020560115.1 Mediterraneibacter sp. 210702-DFI.5.30 | reverse complement strand
GGATCACGGAAAACACATTGCCAAAATTAGAACTTGCTGTTAATTTGACGTACTTCATCGTGTTCGTAAACACGCGCCGTCCAGATAAAATTCCTTTTTCCAAAACCATTAAATCTTTTCTCAATAAAATTACATCCGCCGATTCTTTCGCTACATCGACAGCTGTATCAACAGAGATTCCTACATCAGCAGCACGCATTGCTCCAGCATCATTTATTCCATCACCTAAAA
>NZ_JAJCME010000192.1:0-231 GCF_020560115.1 Mediterraneibacter sp. 210702-DFI.5.30 | reverse complement strand
CCAAAATCCTATATCGTATTCTTTTCACCGTACTAGGAATGTCATTTGTGATGACGTTTATTGGAGACATTATCGGAAACGGTTTGAGTTCTGAAACGTTTAATCACTTCTTAGCGAATTGGCCAAGAAATTTCCTAATTGTACTGATCGCTGAAAGTATAGTGATCCAACCCTTTGCACGATTTGTGATGGTAAAGCTACATGCTTCTCAGGATAAAAAGAAGTCCAGCG
>NZ_JAJCME010000191.1:0-231 GCF_020560115.1 Mediterraneibacter sp. 210702-DFI.5.30 | reverse complement strand
AGTTATTGCTGATCAGGAGCCGGGTTGGAATCAGTTGATGCTTTTTCATTCCAAACCTCGGTATCCTCGATTTGATGCTGTAGTTCTTCCAGGCTGGACTTACCGACTGCCCAGACGAATCCGGCTACTGCTTGCGGATCCTCCCGCACTTCGGTAAAGAAGCGATAGTGCCAGTTGTCTTTTAACAGCCATTGCCGCTGCAGGGCTGCGCGTTGTGCTACCCGTGCCAGC
>NZ_JAJCME010000190.1:0-232 GCF_020560115.1 Mediterraneibacter sp. 210702-DFI.5.30 | reverse complement strand
CTACCATGTTGCTTAATCACAACGTTTATTACTTTATCAAATCTCTAATTGCCTGTCAAGAAGAAATTTATTTAATTTCAAAACCAAGCAAATCAGCGACTTAATTAATATATCAAATTGTTAAAGTAATGTCAAGAAGTTTTTTCTGATCATTAACGACCAAACAGCTGACTGCCATCCAATCGCTTTGACAACAATAAATACTATACAGGTTTCCCAAGGGTTCGTCAAC
>NZ_JAJCME010000019.1:0-26909 GCF_020560115.1 Mediterraneibacter sp. 210702-DFI.5.30 | reverse complement strand
ATATACATATCATATCAATTTAATACTTTGAATTCAACTAACAATGGAAAGAACCTATTGAGCGGTTACTGAATCACTTTATTCCCTCTGATAACAGAACCAGAATAGAACCAGAACAAAAGCAAAGAGACCGGAAATGCCCTGTTTTCAAGGCTTTCCAGTCTCTGAATATAACAAATTTTGTCAGGGGGCAAACCTTATTTTATAAAAAGGGCAAAGAGAAACTTTATTTCAATTCCTCTTCTCTTCTTCCCCACTCATTACATTTCATAAAATATGTTCTACTGTCCCGTTCAAATCCTTTATTTATGCCACTTTCAGAACATTAAAAAAGAACCCGACACAGTATTTCTACTATGTCAGATTCTTGGGATTATAAAAAATAAAATTCTCTTTTGCCTTTCAAATGAAAGTTACGATCGCCCTTTGACATAGTAGGATTGTCTTAGTTTAATTGTACTACAATCCCATTACATTTTCAACCAAATTATTGACTACATATCTCTTCTATCTCTTGGCATTTTATTTACAAATTCTACTATTTCCTCGACAGAATTCTGACCTTTTAATATGCCATTCAACAATGTTACCATCATATCATCATAATTATCATTATTAATTGGATTGAATTGTGCACAGATAATAAAATTATATGGTGTAATATAACGAATTCTTAATTTAGCTTCTCCCTTTAAATCAACAACTTTACCATCAATCACAGCCGCACCATCATCATACTCTGACCTTGTTACTTTTTTATTCTCATATTCTGCATATTCTTCATTGTAATATCCATACTTATCTGCCCATAATTTTATATGTCCCTTATCATATTGGTATAAACCTGTTTCTTCTTCAGGATAAGCTTCTACATAAACAAATTTCTTATAATACTCTCCCGCTGCATATGCAACAATTCTTTTAACTTTTATCTCATCACAATCCATCAAAAATTTTTCATCAGAAATTCTTTCAAAATTATTGATATCTAAATTACTTCCTCCTCTAAACCACCATATAGGACCTCCTAATTTTTTTCCACTAAGTGGTTTTTTCAAGAGAATCTGTAATCTATCAACACATTCTTTAGGATTTGAAAATTCTTTTATTCCCCGCACCCCTGGAAATGCCTTTCCAAATCTATAACTAAAAAAAGGTGTTGACGCATCAAATGAATCAATATCATTGCTTTCTTCCTCTTTATCCTGAGAATCTTCTCCAAGATTTTTCTTAATAAGCTTTAAATCATACTCCTGATTAATTCTATCGCAATCCTTAATATTTGCAGCAATTATTTGTTGTACTAAAATAAATTCCTCATCCCAAAAATTCTTATTTCTCTCTATCTCCTTTTCACTTATACACATAAAACTATCGAAAAAATTACTTGCCACTTTAAATTGTTCCACTTTCTTTGGCTGAAACTCGCCCTTCATTAATTTTTCCATCTGTTCTTCGCTTGCATCATACACAACACCAGCAAGTTTTTTTATTCTATCTGCTTCTCGTAAAAATCTATACAAACCAACCAATTGTCTTGTTCCTGCTCCACCAACATTTGAATTTAAGACAAAATACTTGGGATATAATTCATAGCATAATTCATCTCTTTTTCTTATAATACATGCGTGTCTTCTTCCTTCTACATCTCCAATAACACCAATAAATTTACTGATGACTTTCAAATCTTCTCTTCGCAATATATCCATTGGGTTATCATATAAAAATTTAATATTTGATGCAAACGGAAATTCACCCCTGCCATGTACCATCCACTCTTCATTTACGCCAAATACATCAACAAATTTCTTCTTAAATTCATCATCTGGCTCTTTCCCTTGATTTAAATAAACTTTTAATTCATCTACATTTTTTAACCCAATAAGAGAGCTTACATATTCAACTGTATATTCTTTTTCAAAAACCCCCCTTGCATCATTTAAAAGCGAAAGTAGTACATTAAACCTTTCAGAAAACCATGAATCAGCATTTTCTTTCAAATTATTGTCATTGTTAGGATAAATAAAATTATTTGTAATATTATTTCCATTCCCAGCTACATTACCATTTCCTTTTACAGAAATCGCATTACTATTATCATTCTGAATAATTTGATTTTTCTTACCTGTAATATTGTTTCCACCTAAAACATTGTTATTATCGTGCATTTTAGATTTTACTGTATATGTATCTGAATTCTCACCAGACTTTTTTCCTATTATGCATTTTCCAATAAAGCCTAATGCCACTACACCAATTCCACTAAAAATCCATTCTTTTCCTTCCCAAATTGCACTAAAAATTTTATCTATATCCATTTACATCATTCCTCTCCTGAATTTTTATAAGGATTATTATACAATAGTCATTTACTTTTGTCCTTAGTTTTTATGATTCTTGCATTTCGCACAAACTTACACCTTATAATTCCCCTACTCTTTTAGTGCACCTTAGTTTTCTGCGTTATTCTCATTAATGTGCTTGAGGTTTTCTCCTAATCGAATCATCATATCTATAGTAAGTATACTTTTTAATGCATGCTCTCTTGTTCCAAAGTTTAATTGTATTCCATGACAAATCTTATTTCTACATGGATGACTACTTTGATTCATACTGTCCTCAGAGGTTAAAATAATGTTATATATGTATTCTATTGATTTAATCCAATACATAAGTCCTTCTTCAGCATCTGATATAAACCACAATAATTGTGTCTTTTCACTATCCTTCTTAATTCTTGTCGGAACTTTCTTTTGTGGATTAAAACTCTGATATGCCCTTTTCACATCTTCTAAATCAAACTCTTTCCCATATGCTCTTTGCATATTATATATGTCTGTGATAATTCCATTAAGCTGGCAAGCTAAAATTGACACACAGCCATAATATAATTCACTATTATATAAACTAATAGCCTCTTGCAATATAGGAATCCTTTTCCTATCCATTACAGTGGAATTATTCCAATCCACAAGCAGTCCATCTATAAATTCAGCAGTACAAAATTTGCAAACAATCGTACTTATTTCGTCTTCATTTTCTTCTGATATACTTGTATATGGAGCTAATTCTTTCATAAGGTCTTTGCTAACCCAAAAATATAGTGGCCATTGTAAACTTTCCAACTTATTCAAATAATGATAATTTTCCAGCCCTTCTTTTGCCTCTTCTGAAAGCTGTGGTAATTTAATATTACTTAGTTGCTCAGCTAATCTACCAAATGCTTTAACCGCTTCACTTTGAGAAATTGCCACGACCATATTTCCCAATACAGCTGCCACTCTTTGCGTATTTTCTATTGCTTTTTTAAATTCAGGATTCTCCATATATTTAGGAATCCTATTTAATGCAGCCCTAATTTCACGCAGTTTCTCTTCATAATCATTACTATCCAATTTTAACCTCACTCCTTTACTTGATAATGCTAATAAATAATTTCCCTTATTGAATTTTCAACTGGCACAGCATCTTCTTTTCTGAATAACACCAGATTTTTACCAGAAATCGTATTGTCTCTCGTGCAAGGATAAATAATTCCTGTTACACCTTTGTTTTCCAAATATTCTGATAAAATGTGAAAAGATTTATATGCCTTTTCCTTTTTATCTTCACTACTTTCATCAACCTTTTTATATATACAATTACAAACCATTTTTAAATATTGCTTCGCATAGGATTCCTGAATAATGCTCTCATCTATCGGATTCTTCTTTTGCTTTTTCTTAATGTCCCGTTTGAGTTTTCGCTTGTTTCCTGCATATTTTTCTATCAAATTTGGGTCCGACATCATTTCGTCTATCATCTTTTGAGTCATCTCTTGTTGATAATCTGAAACAATACCTTTCAACTGTCCAAATGAAACAGCATTATACGATAAATCCAAAATATTCCCTTTTGTTATAGGTTCAAATTTACAAAACGAAAATTTTTCCCCTTTTTCAGCTCTAATTTCTTGTAGGCATATATATTCATTTAAGGATAACTTATCGGAATAAACACTCTCTTTTTCTGAAAAAGATAAATAGAGATATGTTTTTCCAGGCGGATTCCATCTGTTATTAGTCTTGTTTGGCCATGGAATAAACCTATCCGTATCATGGTTCCAATCTCTTACAGCTCTGCACAGTACATCTGTGCTTTTCAATTCATGAAAGAACTTGTCTTTATATAAATTAATGCATTTAGTAAATATATCATCAAATATTTCAATAAATGTTTTCATCCCATCCTTTGAAGCATATATGTCTTTCCACTGCTCTTCAATAATTAGTCTGGCACTTTCCATCTGTATATCATCTATTAATTTCTGATAATATGTGGCATTTAAAGCCGAATTAATAAAAATACCATATTTAGATAAGCACAGCACATATTCTATAATGGTTCCTAAGCTAAATTCTCCTGTGATATTGTACATACATTCAAATACTACATTGAAGGTCTTAAGCATCTTTGAAAGAATATAGTCATTTTTACCGCTAATCCAAATATCTCTTCTAATCTTTTTGCTTAAAAATTTTAATTCCCCACTATACTCCCCGCACATGTTTTCCAATTTTTGTAATTCATCTAAAACTTCTATATTTGAACAATTCATATATCTTCCCCTTTAATCTTTTTTGTATTTACAAAATATATTTTCAAGCAAGTCCAAAATATATCCTTTTTAATTTTATCATATTTTTACACTCCCGTCCGCTCTCATTCTACGAATATCTTTCATAACAAAATAATCTAGTGACAAATCAATGCCACTAGATTTCTTCATTACTCATCCACTTCGCCAAAGATTGTCTCATACAAATCGACATCTAGTTTTTCCTCTGCCCACAAGGAATGATTCACCATTATTCCTCTTCCAACTTCACCTTTCCAATCGCATAATACAGCCTGTTCACATCCACCTTAAATAACTTTGCAATCTCCTTCACATCAGGCTTTTTATCCATTCCCATATAGACATCAGCTATGGTCTTTGCCGCCTTTCGTTCCTTTTCAAGTTCAATGTCACAGTCTCTTTTTTCCTCTATCAGCTTTTTGTCTTTAGCATCATCTATTACACTTTTTATTGTATTGTAATCCATACATAACGCCCTTGCAATCTGTGTCATATTTTCCCCCTGTCTGTAATGCTCTATTATGTAATCCGAATGATTCTTTGTTTTCTCATAGAAATCGCTGTGCCTTGAGCCACTTCTTTTTTCTCTTCTTGGAATCTTTCTCTTTGCAATTTCACTATACAGTCTTCTGTTGCTGATTCCTGTTTTTTCTAAAATTTCCTTTACTGTATCACCACTTCTATACATTGCAACTGCTGTTTCAATATCCGAAGCATTAAAGCTTTTCCCTGTTGGAATTTCACGCTCTTTTAAAATCTTATAAAATGTATTCCTTCCAACTCCTGTAAGTGCCATAATTACACTCTTTCTTATTGTTACAATACTGACCCCGAACCTCTTTGCAGCTGCTTTTATCTGTTCTGCCCGTTCTAGTTTATTTTCAATTACAGGAAGAATATCTGCAATCATTGTAAATCTCTTATTTATAACTGCTGTCTGTGCAGGATTTAATTCAGCCTCCTCTATAGAAAGAATCCCCTTAATCACATCGCTGGCAATTATTTCTGTTTCTGGCAAGTCATCAAAAACCTCATTATTAATCCACACTGGAAGCCTTGTAGCCATGCAGTCAATAATCAGACTGTGTTCTCCATTTTCTTTTAATATCCTGCATAATCTGTCATTATATTTTATAAATTTCCTACTCATTTACAATCAGCCCCCAATCCGTCACGCCTCTTCTAAGCCAAAACTGTCTGGATGCGTCTAAGAGCTTTGCAGTTTTCGGTCTTGTGAGAGCCTCTCTTCTTACACATTCAAAAACCTTAATCTCTCCATCTTCCATTGTCAGAACGAAATCTGTTGTATAATCTCCTTCTGCCAGTCCTTTTAGCAATACATTACATTCAAATGATTTAACACCATCCAATTCATTAATGTAATCAGCTCCTGCATATTGAACATCATCATATGTCCTGCATACACCTTTACACTTAGTAAGTTGTCTTTTAACACACATTGTTTTTTGAATCCTTGTCCTCATGTCATCCAACCTTTCTTGATTCACTATTATTAGTTTTAAAAAACAATCCTACTATGTCTAGCTTAAATCACTTAAATTTACTTTCTCGAAAAATTTGAAGAAAAGCCGAAAAATTTAATGATTTTCCCGAAAAATTGAGAATAGATGCCGAAAAACTAAATTTTCGGGGAAATTTTTCGGGAATTGAAAATTGACATTTTTCTCTCAAAGCTAGTATTTATGGGCATTGTAGCCATTTTCCAAATTTCCCGAAAAACGCTATTTTTAAAACACACTATGTCAGGGGGCAAACCTTATTTTATAAAAAAGGGCAAAGATGTATATTCCGGTGACATAGAACCATCTGCACGGAGATTCAGAGCCACCATTACGGATGAATAGAGCCACCTTCACGGAAGGTGAGCCATTCATATAAATTTATCCTATAATGAAGTCGGCACACGATACGTGTGACTATTCATATAGGATATTCGATAATTATGGTTGATTATCGAGAAATCTTAAGACTTAACAGCCTTAAGTACACGCAGCGTCAAATCGCTGCAAGCGTGCATAGCTCACGTAACACAATCAGCGAGGTCATAAAACTGGCCGCTGAAAATAACTTATGTTGGCCGTTGAATGACCAACCGACCAATGAAAAGTTGTATGCACTGCTTTATCCTAATAAGTTAGAAGCAGTCAATCCTAGAAAGGAGCCTGATTACAGCTACAAACATAAAGAATTAGCAAAGCCGGGTGTAAATCTCACTCTATTATGGACGGAATACTGCTCTGATTGCTATGCATCTAAGCTGACGCCATACATGTACACGCAGTTTTGTGACAAATATCGCAAATGGGCAAGGCTCACAAAAGCAACTATGCGTATCACACATAAACCTGAAGATGCTATGCAGGTTGACTGGTTATGAGTAGAATGTCATAACCAGTCAACTTCAACCTGTTCACCGGGTTTACGGTTGATATGCATGGTAGCACGATGTTTCTGCTCATCCTGTTGGATGTGGTAGCAGAATTGTGAATACATGAGTGGTTCATCGCCATTGGCTCGGCAATCCTCCATCTATTCCGTCCAAAGGAGTTTTTTACTGACTCCATTACGGAGCAACTCCTTACGAATGTAAGCGTAATCAGGCATCCTTTTATTGGATGTGATTTGATTTGCAGAAGGGAAAACTTTTCTGCAAGTACAGCATCGGTATCGCTTTCATCAAGCGGCCAGGAAATATCTAATTCCTTAGCTCGCCTTAAAATGCGATTGACCGTCTTCTTGGAGACATTGCAGCTGTCGGCAATGTTCTGCTGACTGATTCCCAGACTACTAAGTCTGAGAATCTCTCGATACTTGGTCATAGTCATGACCTCCTTTGAATGTATTTACACCTTGGTGTATGATTACATTCTAAAGGATTTATGATAAAGGTTTCCACCACCGGAATGGTGGTTTCCTCAAAAACGGATTTGCGGTTTCCTATCCCCGGACAGTAGGGACACGGAAGCCGGATTATTCATCCACGAATGTTTCCAGGTCTTCTACTGTAAATGTCCATTCTTTTATCTTATTCTCCAAAAATTCCTCTGAAAGCTTAGGTTTACTTAATAAAACATTCCATTGCAGTTACTATCCACAAATGCACTATTGCCATCTTTCAACGCCCTTCCCTGTAATGGCAATGCAATCAGGTTTCCTATTGCCACATTTTCTAAGGAATCCTGTGCTGGCAGCATTCTGTCATAATAATTGAATGACTTTAAATTCACCTGCTCTGCACCTTTATCTAAAAGTGCAAAGCCAAATTTACGAACCAATGCCGCCGATATTGGCTTGTCAAAGAATATCCATATATGTGCACCTTTGCCTGTGCGTGAACGCTCTACCAAAGGTTCTATACCGTTTAATGTGCAGATATCTCTCATAGCTTCGACTTCTTCAATCCATGTAGCATCTGTATTTGCAAAATCCTTTTTTTCTGCATTCTTCTCATGATTATCAAAATCAAATACCAGGAATCTGCATGTTCCATCATCCAATAACGGATATACGCCTATTACATCTTTCGCAGCATAAGAGTTTCCCCTCAAATGCATCAATATGGTTGACAAATCTAATCTTGTATACGAACAATATTTGCAATCCTTGCAATCTATATGTGTATTTAATTTCCTATGGCAATTATCTGACTAAAAATTATCACACTGCGGATAATATGCCGCCTCTCCGGTTTTATTTACATTTCTTTTCGCATATACATCTGTTCTTCCCCAAAAGAATGAGAAAAAGAGCTTTGCCATCCTGTCTGTAATTTCTTTGGGGTTCAAAATCCTTTTACCCTGTTTTGGATCAAACTCCTCTTTCTTTTCCGTTTTCCTTATACTTGCCAGTTCATTTTGATATGACAATCCCGCTTTATCCAATATATTCTTTAATACCTGATTCTCCAATTGCAGATTATTCAACTGCTTCTGCAGTCTCGTAACATTCTCTATTAGATCACGCATTTGTCATACCTTCCTTCTGTCATTATCTATTCATCTCAAGTATTCTTTTCACTTCCTGCCTCAATTCTTCACTGAATTCCGACAAATCGTCAGATGTGATTACCTTTAATCTTATAAGATGAACCATATCACATATTACCTCTGATTTTTCAGTTCCATGACAACTCCCGGATGACGTTTATCTTCTTTTATCCGTTTTTCAAGTTCCCAGAATTTCTCTGATGCAGGCTTTTTATCATCATTCAGAAAATTTGCATACTCTTTAACAAGACTTTCCATATAATTTTCCTGCCAGCCTGATAATCTTTCTCGAAATAGCTTCCAATCTTTTTTACTTATGTCCATGATTTTGAACCTCCTCAGTCTCATGTTAGTCTCAACAAACGATTTCAAAAATGAGACTGTCTTGAGACTACAACTTTATAATTTACCTGCAAATCCCGGTTTTATCGCATTTTGCTATATCATAGAGTCTCACTCAGTCTCAAATCTAGTGAGACTTCGTTGAGACTAACTTCGGAATATTCTTGAGTAAAAGTTTGGGTGTCACATTGAGTGCCATATTTACTGTCATTCACTTACTTAATTTTCCATTTACCACCATTATCTGGACCTTTTCGTTCTATGATACCTTTATCCTTTAATTCTGATATATATCTAGCAATTGTTCTATCTGTGACATCTCAGGCTATTCTTAATTCATCAATAGAAATATTCGGATTTTCCGAAATCATTTTCAGAATCTCACATGCTTTAGCAAGCTTCTTCTTAGAATTCTCTAGCATTAACTTCTTAATTTTCTTCCGAAATTTCTATGACATTTTCATTTACCTGTGTTGCATAATTAGTGGCATAATTCAGATTATACAAAGTCAATGTAAAATCATCATTAGCTGCATCAATGGCTGGCATCTTAGACTCATCAAATTCAGCTTGTCCCTCGTAATCCGCCAATATTTTCTTAAATCCACTGCACACCTGTGTCCTCTATCAGATTATTCTCAAAGATTGTTTCTTCCACAATCTTAACACACTCATCTGTATGCTTCTTTATATCATCACCCCAAAACCGGATAACGGTCCAGCCTTCAAACAGCAATCTCTTATTTATTTCATCATCCCGCTCTCTATTACGAGATATTTTGCTTATCCAAAACTCACTGTTATTACCCTTTTCCAGTCTTGGTTTTAATACTTCCCAATCCTTCCCATGAAAAAATTCTCCATCACAGAAGATTGCTATCTTATATTTTGTCAGTACAATATCCGGGCTCCCTGGCAGCTTTTTATAATTTTTACGATACCTATACCCTTTTCCCCATAATGCCTTCCTCAATATAACCTCTATTTTGGTATCTTTTCCATGAATATTTTTCATGTTTTTATGTCGTTGTTCTTTGGTTAAAACATCTGCCACAAAATCACCTCAACAATTATTTTCGATTAACTTAGCCAGCTTTTCTATCTTTTACATTTTATGCCTCACAATTTTATTCGCCAACTCACAAAAGATATCTATAAAGTATAAAATTACGATTATTCTTTATTCATCGCATTCACATATGCCAAAATTCTTTTCTTAAGTGTTTCCGTATCTCTCTCATCATTTACAATATGCATTTTCCTATGACAATTAGGGCACAGTGCCACTGCATTATCTATGCTGTCATTTCCTCCATCAGCCAGTCTGACTAGATGATGCTCCTCTAGATAAGGAAAACCATTAGCATTATTAAACGGAGCAGGTTGTCCACACAAATCACATTGTCCATTTGCTCTTTCTTTTACAGCCGCTGCAATCACAGGATCTCTGTTAAACACAGTCGTATTAACACGAGACTTACCAGGTTTACCACCTCTGTTGTATGCATCATTTAACAAAGCCTCTCTGTTTACACCTCTTTTATCCTCAACCTCTTCTTCGAACTCCTGATTAAACTCTGAAACAAAATCTACAGAAGACTTTAGACTCATCAAAAATGTATAACAATTATGTCCATTTTCATTTGTTCGCAGGATTCTTAATTCTGTATAATTAGGAATCAATGTATACGCAACCACTAGAGAATAAATATCAGAGGAATTGCAACCTATAAATCCTCTGTCTAATGTAGATTTTTTTAGATACATATCAAATTCTAAATTTGATGCATGTTCAATTTCCTCTCTCCTATACTTCCATCCATCTTCGTCTATCATTTTCCATTTGTCGGAATTTCTAGTAAATTTTTTGTAATCATAAAATAAGTTAAGTATGAATTCATCTTTTATCGAATCCATATATTCTAAAAGATTTCTCTTATCGAATCTATATACATTCGATTTATTTAAAGAATATACTTCTTTTCCAGCAATTGTTTCTGTTGAATTCACATTTCCTCCAAAGAAATCTATATCACTTATATTAAAATAAATTTCCCCTCCAAGTCCACTTGAACCTTTTGTTACAATATTTGAACCATATAAAGGGATATTTTCAAAAAAGATTTCATCATCATTAATTCTCTGCATTCTTTATTTCTCCTTCAATACATGAAATATGTTTACCTATTTCCTCTACATTTTGTCCCCATGATGCATACATCATATTGTTATTCTTTCGATATCCAACACACCAAAGGGTCTTGCCTAAACAAATAGTTATTTATTACGGTGAGGCCAAAAACGCTCGTATATCTATTACTTTTGGAGAGTGCGGGCTAAAACTATCATTGCCATTAATGCCATTTATATCGCTAATGTTTTTTGATTCTCTTGGCAAACAATCCTTAACAACCTTTACTTTCATTACATAGTAAAAATCCGCATTATGGTTATCTACAGACGTTAAGAAACCTTGAGAATTAAGCTGATTTACAAGTTCCTGCTTTGAAACAAGATTATTAGAAACTATATCGCAAAGAATTGGTTCTAAATCATATGTTTTTGTAATATCAATATTGTTTTTGTAAAACCTGAATGTTCCAGCTTTTGCAATATCATGGTGATGAGAATATACCGTGTTTCCTTTTATTGCATAGTAATAGAACAAAAATTCCTTTCCTGGCTTGAGCAAATCATTCTGTTCAAGCGAGTGGTAGTAATCGCTTGGTCTTTCACTTCGAATATATCCAATGACACATAATGCCTTTGCTAATCCATCTGATGAATCTACTTGCGTATTCTTAAATGCAGCCGGTTCTTGCATAACCATTTCTGCATAATACTTCAGTCGATTGAGTCGGGAATTATCTTGTCCCTTTTCTTTTATCATGTCAGAAATAAATCTGCACAGTTCCTTCTCTCCTAGCGCACTATTACTTGGCTTTATTGCAAATGCACCTACACCTGGGAGAATTTCATCATAAAGGCTAAACACCTTATTACCCATATCTGCTTGTTTTGCATTTCCAGGATATAATACATAACTTCCAATCGTTCTACGAATTGCGTCATTATATGTGTGCATCTTTAAAAGATCGCCACGTTTATATGTATTTGTGACCTCTGATGCTTTCTCATCTTCTAATTCGCTGTCGTCAAAATCGGTAGCATTATCAACTTTTCCAACAAAAGAAGTTAATTCTGTAATACGATACTTGGCATCAAAATGGATATAACTTACAGCACCATCTTTGATGGCCTTACTCTCTCCTCCATCATATCCTCCCTGATATCTGCATGGAAAAATAGCTAGTGTATAATCTGGTCTGAACGGTCGTGAATACGACCCTTCATACTTTGTAGTACGAAAATCAGTTGGCACAAAAGTTCTATTATAATAAAGATTAATTCTTGTATTAAGATTTTTAATTACATATGCCTGGCATGATTTCTTTCCTTCCTTCAGTGATACAGTCAACTTACCATTATCCGTTGTGAGAAATGGTGTATCCTCTATAGTAATCGCTTCACATCCATCTATAGATTTAATTATACTGCCTAGTTCAAAGAAAAGCCAATATTCATACAGGAGAGCAACGTTTTTTGATTCTCCCTCATATACAGAATCTTTCCCTTTCCAATCAAGTTGCAGTGCCAGGTCAACCATGGAATATGCAAAAAATATATCCGAATAGCCTGCTCTCTTTTGAAGAACCTGATTATTCTGAGGAATAATCTCAAGCCTTCCAATTTCATCAAAGAAACGATCATTCAAAATATCATTCAACATCTGCTGAATATTAACAGCTTCGCGCAAGCATTCAGTTTGCTTTTCCGCACCTGCGGACTCAAGAGATTTGATTAATTCTTCGCAGATAACTTGAAACTTCTCCAATGCAAATTTCAAAAATCTGTTTGCGACTGTATCAATGCTGTCCCTTTTTTTCGAAACTGCAATCGTTGACGGGAGATAATGTGTATGCAAGTCCTCAGTCTCATATTTTCTCCATTTTTGTCCATAACTAAAAGGATGTGTAAAAATTTTCCTCGAAGGCACTCCGCATCCTATAGGCTTAAATTCCGAATCTTCTATCAATATACGATCAGGATTTCTCTTTATGGCTTCAAACAGTCCTAAAAGATTCTCACTGAAACAGAATCTCCGTAAAAAGATAAATTGTTCCAGCAAGGTTCTTGAATCTTCATTCGATATACTAAATACATTCGATGTTAATCCAGAATACTCCAATAACAATTCCGAACAATGCTCTGCAATGGATTCTGTAAGCTCAATATAATCATCTTCATAATCCATTTTATTAGGAACTACTTCAAAGACAAGAGTTCTTTTTTGATTGGAATCAGAAAATGAAGCCTTCGTTCTTCCCAGGTAATTTATATACTGGAATGTGACAGAGTTCTCGTCTTCATAAATTTTCGGAGCCTTGTTATTTTCATTCTGCAAAATCGGTAACGATACGAAATCTTTGCTCTTTTTATCCAGCTTGATAATATATTGCTTCGTTTCAATAAGTCGTAAAATTGGTTTTCCATCCAATCCATTTACTATATCAATAGCCTCAATATTATCTTCTGATTTAGATAAGTATACCGAATAATCTGTGCCTAACTGGCAAGGTAATTCATTTTCCCAGTCTATTTTATTGTATGTTCCGACAGGGTAAAAGTACGCATCATAATCTCCATTCACCCTGAAACGTAATGCTGCAACCATATTTTATATAAAGCTTGCATACTGGATCTGTGCAAGTTTTCCTTTCATCTTCTCAATCTTTTCTCTGCTTAATGGCAAATTATACTCTACACACAATGCTCCCAGTTCTTCGAGCAGTCCGCCAATTTCTTTATTATTCCCATGAATTTTAGGAAGAATCTTCTGAATAAGCTGCTCATCAATTATGGAGTAAAAATCAAAAGTTTCCTTGTCTTCCGTAAGTTCATAAGCTGCTGATAAATATTGTCGAATCTCACGGACAGTTCTATATGCAAATTCGTATCCACTCTTTTCAACAATCTCATAAATTCGCTTGAAAACGCTTTGAATTTCGACAAGTATATCTACCTCCAAATTACTTTTTCCAGCTCTAATAAGTACGGCCATTTTTTCAAATGCTTCTGCTGTTCCGTCACTAGCAGGGTTGATGTTTTCATTATCTGCTGGATTAACAAATAAATCCAATACAGAATTTTCTTCCGGCTTGAATTCAATTACATTAGCCCTATCCAGTACCTTTGGACTAAACATATATGTAGTTTCATCGATATTGACTGTTCCAACCACAAACAGGTTCTCAGGATACCTAAGCACTCCTGGATATCCATCCAAAACAAACTTCAAATCTGGTGTTTCCATATGACTAAGAAAATCTGCAAAATATCTCTCTACATAACTTAAATTCATCTCATCCAGTATAATAAAAAATGGTACACTTTTATTTTCCGGAAGATTCGCTCTCTCAATCAACTTCAAAATGGCAGTCTTCTCATACTCGCCTTTACCATCAATTGCTAATGGATTGTAAAAACCAAGTATCTTTGTATTGTCCGTCCAATCTGCACCGACAGGAATCAGTAACCAGTTTTTTTCATCATTTCCAAAGTCAACCTCAAGATATTCTGCAAACTGCTTAGAAAGTCTTGTTTTACCAGTTCCACTGTTTCCAGTTAAAATCACAAATGGTTTTGCCAAAAGTGATTGAATATATCTCTGAGCAAATCTTGATTTAAAACACTCTGGCAAATCAGACAATTTGAAGTCTTGTTTCAAATACTCTAAGTACCATCTTCCAAATTCTTCGTATATTTTTAAAACATCAGAATAATATGTATTTATGGTCTTCATTAATGCTTGAAGATAATTTGCACTTGCGGTACCATCTCCAAGTTCAGAGCTTACCCACTCGGTTGATAATCTACATTTTTCTGTCATACCATCAACATTAATTTCATAGTCTTTATCCAAAAACACACGTTTCTTTCCACCACTGGTATTCTCATACAAGTCAGATGTTGATTTAGCAAACATATATCTAAGATAATTTCCGCCTAAATCATCTGTAATAATCTTGACATTTTTATCATTATTCTTCAGAACTTTGGAAAATCTTTCAAAATTATCTATTCGATATACACAATCCACAAGTTGACGTGCGCATTCTTTGCTTTGTTCAAAATGTAATTCGACTCGTGAAGTATCTGCTAATCTAATTTCTTCACCATCTTTGACTTCCGGATTTTCATCTTTGCCATAAAACTTACAGAAATTTGCATATGAGAATCTTTCAAAAAAATTGTGTTCAGACTTTTGATTACCGATAGGGAAGTTTGCTTTAATAAAACTTACTTCATCTTCAATAGCATTAATATCAGATTCAGAAATATATAAATTATCATAATTTCCAACTTTTCTGTACTTCACAGGTGCAGCATATGCTTTTATTGCATTGAGTAAAATATCATCACTCTTTCCCCCGATATTCTTTTCTACAAAATCTTCAAAATTCACTGAATGACTTTCGCTCTGCAAAATATCTTCGCAAAGACGACAATAAAGCAAAAAAGCCTCATCAGATGATTTCACATGTGGATTTGGTGCAAAATATGTCTTAAACCAAAATACAAGATATTTTGTAAGATTCTCATCATCAAATGTATATAAATAGTTGTGTATTCTAAAGCTATCTTTTGTTCTATCCTCCAAACCAAGCTGACATGCCTGTTGATAGGCGGTCCTCTTATAACCTTTTAAATTTGCCTCTGCAAAATCCTTTGCCTCCTCCCACGGAATACTTCTTGCCATATCAGGATAAACTTCAAGCAAAGCTTTAAGATTTGCCAATGTAAAATTTCTATATCTAGCAAATGGTGTAAATGACATAATTCTATTCCTCCTCGACTAAAGATGGGCAACTCTCAATAACTTTGTTCATAATATGAATCAAAACATCAACTACTATCGAATTACCTGCCTGCTGATACATAGATGTATCTGATACTACTATCTTAAAGTTGTCTGAGAATCCCATAAGACGTAAGCACTCTCTTGGTGTAAGCTTTCTCAATCTTCCATCTGTTGTAACATAATTATCAACTCCAGCTCTATGCATTTTGTGCATGGTCGTAAGTAATGGTCTCGCAATATCTAAGTCAGTCTTTGGTTTACTATAAAAATTCTTTGTTCCTGTAGCCATTACATATTTAACTACTTTTTCGGATAAAAAATATTTTTCAAGTTCTGGTATCTCTTTCTCTTTCGCATCCTCTTCTGACTGAAAAACAAAATCCCCATGCCAATTAAACTGTTGATTCTTCTTCTGACATAGTTGTACTTCACCATCAATTTGCGTGAATCGTTTTGAAAGATTTTTTTCTTTTGTTACAAATTCTACTCCTTTCTTCGGGAGAAAATATCCTCCAGGAGCATTATCCATAAGAAAGTCCTTCATTTTTTTCCTTAACGGAATTGGATTTGGAAAACTAAATTTTTTTGCCAGTTCCAAATCCTCACGAAATCCTACAACAAATAATCGTTCTCTATTCTGCGGAATACCATAGTTCTTTGAATTCAAAATCGACCATGTAAATTTATAGCCCAATTCTGAAAAAACCTGTTGCATTTTCTCCCATGTTTTTCCTCCATCATGTGTAGTAACAGCTTTTACATTTTCATAAATAAAAATCTTCGGTTTTATTTCATCAATCAGTCTGGCATACTCATAAAAAAGTGTTCCTCTTGTATCATCCAAGCCACGCTGTTTACCTACCAAAGAGAATGATTGACAAGGACTTCCACCAACAAAGAGATCCACCTGACCAGCATATTGCTTGCCATTCAGGAAGGCAACGTTCCAATGGAACTGCTCATCTTTAATATTATAATTTGCCATATATGATGCTTTTACCTTATTTCTCTTTTCCATTCCTTCATAAAGAGAATCTACATATTTCTTTCGGGCAGTCCAGTCATCACCCATGGCTACAAGCTTCTTTTGGACATCCATATAATTAATTTTCTCGTGCAACTGACTTGCTCTCTGCGATAAATCCTGTACCTTACGAATTATCTTCTTTCCATCCAGGGCTTCTAATTTTTCGTAAGCTGAATATACCAACTCCGAAATGCTTCTCCAATCAATATCATCGCCACTTTCAAATTCAATATCTTTTCCAAGATCCTCAAGTGAATTATCTTTTTTATAGTCATTAGAAACCTCAAGTATAACCTGCAATTCTCTAAGTTTTGCCTGCTGCTCAGATCCCTGTCCAAGTTCAGCTAAAAACTTTTTATATTCTTTTACTCTTGAAGCTTTTACTCCCTTCATAGAAATAACATTTTTTAAAATTTTTTCTATCAACTTCGAATCTTGTTTTGGAAACGAATCAATCTTACTTAAAACAATTTCATATTCATTTAGCGCTTCTGCTAACATGCCATCCAACTGGTTTTTATACAAATCCTCGACTTCATCATTAAATTGTATCTTTTTAATAATCTTCGATAAAGCTTTTAACTCATTTCCTATTTCATCTATATTCATGTCTATTTTCTTCGTAAGAATTGACACATCGCCATTATCACAAGCAAAAATTATCTCATTTTTTATCTGCATTCTCTGTAATGCATGTTCTATTGCTCCAATACCACTAAAAACTGTCGCTAATCTAATCATTATATTGTCCCTCGCCTTCCTTCTCTGAACTGCTCCCGACCATCTCCATAATGTCACAAATATCACAGTCAAGGGCATTGCAAATTTTCTGCAAAATTTCCGTATTTACATTCTCATTCTTGGATAATTTTGCGATGGATGTAGGACTAATCTTAGCTTTTTGAGCCAAATCCTTTTTTAACATATCTTTATCAATTAACAGCTTCCAGAGCTTTTTGTAACTTATCGTCTGCATTTCTTTCCTCCGTTTGGGTTAAATATAACCCTATTTTATATCTTAACCCATCATACCATGCAAACATTTGTTTGTATATACTTATTTCCAAAAATTTTCGCGTTCTTGAAAATTAAATTCACGATTAGTTTTGTGAATTCCGCAAATTTGTTATTTCCATCCGTTATTTCTGTTGTTTTCTGTTAAGAAATAGAAGCAGAGAAATTATCTCCCTCTACCTTTATTCCACTGCTTCTCCTGTTCCATCTCGTACATCTCATTTTTGCTGACAGTCTCCTCATAAATCTTCTGATACTCCTCGTACAATTGATCCCCATCAAGTTTCACACCCAATTTATCCAGCACACTCATAAAAAGTTTCAAATTACCACCAGTATCACTTAAATCAAACTTAAAAGCATTTGCTTTCACTGATGTTTTCAGGTACTTATATGAACCACATGCCAAAAGTTCTCTTGCTACCTTTTCTTCCCTATCTGCCACAACATTTTTTAACAACATCTACTAAACGCTTTGATTCCTCATATAGCCTGTCAAAATCAGCTTCGTGACCAATTTGCTTAAAGAAGCTATTAAGTTTCTCATATACTGCTAGTACATCATCGTTTCCATTACCACCTACCATTCGTACCTTCTTCTCATCAGTACTGACATGATAATCTGCATACGAATAAAATGAATTATCTTTTACATTCGTCTCAACCACTACCTCTTTCTCATAAATCAGTTCTCCTATCTCCGGCACATTGTGATACGCAGTATTCACTGTTTACAAAATATGCTCCTCATATGATAGATTTTTGGATATTTCCATTGTCTACCATATGGGGAGCATATCATTTATAAGGCTTTTCAGAGATGTGGTAATTATTCAAACTCAATCGTTCCCGGTGGCTTACTCGTCAGATCATAGAATATTCTATTCACCCCACGAACTTCATTTATAACTCTGCTCATCACTTTATTCAGAACTTCATACGGAATCTCCGCCGCCTCTGCAGTCATGAAATCAATCGTATTAACGGCTCTAAGAGCTACAGCATAATCATAAGTTCTCTCATCACCCATAACACCAACGCTTCTCATATTCGTAAGTGCTGCAAAATACTGACCAATTGTCTTATCAAGTCCGGCATTTTCAATCTCTTCACGATAAATAGCATCTGCATCCTGAACGATACGAACTTTCTCAGCTGTTACTTCGCCGATGATACGTACTCCAAGTCCCGGTCCTGGGAATGGCTGACGGAATACGAGTCTTTCAGGAAGTCCGAGCTCAAGTCCTGCTTTACGAACTTCATCTTTGAAAAGATCACGAAGCGGCTCAATGATTTCTTTGAAATCTACAAAATCCGGAAGTCCTCCTACATTGTGGTGAGATTTGATCACAGCGGATTCTCCGCCAAGACCACTTTCTACCACATCCGGATAAATTGTTCCCTGTGCAAGGAATTCAACAGTACCGATCTTCTTTGCTTCTTCTTCGAAGATACGGATGAATTCTTCACCGATAATCTTACGTTTTGCTTCTGGCTCTGTAACGCCTGCAAGTTTGTTATAATATCTTTCCTGCGCATTTACGCGGATAAAGTTCAGATCAAACTGTCCTTCTGGTCCGAAGATTGCCTCAACTTCATCTCCTTCATTTTTACGAAGAAGTCCGTGATCTACGAATACACAAGTAAGCTGTTTTCCAATGGCTTTGGAAAGAAGTCCTGCTGCCACTGAAGAATCAACCCCACCTGACAGTGCGAGCAATACTCTTCCGTTTCCAACCTTCTCGCGGATCTCTGCAATTGTATTCTCTACAAAAGCATCCATCTTCCAGTCGCCCGCACATTCACATACATTTTTTACAAAGTTGTTGATCATCTTTGTTCCTTCTACTGTATGAAGTACTTCTGGATGGAACTGGATTGCATACAGTTTCTCAGCTGCGTTCTCAGCTGCTGCAACCGGACAATCAGCAGTGTGTGCTGTAATTTCAAATCCCGGAGCAATCTTTGAAATATAATCAAAATGGCTCATCCAACATGTTGTTGTCTCTGAAACACCCTCAAATACTTTGGAGTCTTTTTTATCAATAATAACTTCTGTCTTACCGTATTCTCTTACATCTGCACGCTCAACTTTTCCACCAAGTACATGAGACATCAGCTGTGCGCCATAGCAAAGTCCGAGAACCGGAATTCCAAGCTTGAACAGTTCTTCTGAATAAGTCGGTGAATCCGGCTCATAACAGCTGTTCGGTCCGCCTGTGAGAATGATTCCTTTTGGATTCATCTCTTTGATTTTTTCAATATCTGTCTTATATGAATAAATTTCACAATATACATTACACTCCCTGACACGTCTTGCGACCAGCTGGTTATACTGTCCACCAAAGTCAAGGACAATCACTAATTCTTTCTTCAAATCTTTCCTCCTGTAAAATCCAATCAAAACTATTTGCTTTATCTATATATCTTTTTCTGTTTTTCATTATAGTAGAGGAAGCATTGATTTACAAGTATTTGTTTATGTAAAATAAAATCTTATCCACAATTTCTATTACTATACACGGTAATTATTCCCCTTTTGATCTATCCAGAACAAAGAATGTGCCTCAGCACCCTCTTACGCCTACGGTGGTCGCTTGCGACACCTACATCGTACACCACCGCAGTGCGCATTCTATGTATCCACTGTTATAGGTATAATATATCAAAAAAGATGCCGAACAAATGCCCGACATCCCATTTTTATATTCCATTTTATGCTGCAAATCTTTCTAGCTGTCTTTCAAGTTCTGTGCAATCGTCTGCATACATCTGCAGTTCAATCACGTTATTCAATCCCAGATTCATGATTCCAAGTAATGACTTCGCATCTACTACTGCCCGTCCTCTTCTCATGTCCATGTTAAAGTCAAATTTACATACTGTTTTCAAGAAATCAATGATCTCATCCGGGTGTTTGAAAGTAATGTTCATTGTGCTCATTCTTTTCACCTCTTTCTGCCTTAACGGCTATGAAATCCTTTTCACTTTTCACATATATCATAGCACATTTTTTATATTTAAAAGGGTGAAATTTTTTATAAAAGTGTATTTTTTTAATTAAATATGCCTCTTATTCTCTACTTTTTTCTATAAGCAATATGAAATTACTCCTGATTATGAAATCCCATTGGAGTTACGTCTGTATTCCGTCGGTAAAATTCCTTCCTCCTCTTTAAACACCTTACTCATATATTTTGGATCAGAGTAACCGACAAGCCCCGCAATCTGATTCATCTTATATTTTGTTGTCCTAAGAAGCTCCTTTATTTTTTCTATCCTGTATTTCCTCACAGTTTCTGTAAAATTATATCCTGTCTCCTTCTTAAACTGAGAACTCAGGTATTCTTCCGATACATAAAGCTGGCTCGCTGCTTCTTCCAATGTAATACCACTGTCATATTCTTTTCTTATAATTTCCATTGCTTTTTGGATAAGCGTACTGTACTGCTCAAATTTATGCTCATATGATATCATCCGTTCCAAGCCTTGAATCGCTTTCTCTATCTGTTTCCAGCTGATGGCATAGGTAATCTGCTGCATAAGACTCAGGATTTTTGTTTCGTCAATCTCCCCGCCATAATTTCTATAATTCAATCCAGCTGCCATGCAAAAACGAATGATACTGTATTTTATTTCTTTTGGAAAATATTTTTCTCTTTTCATTTCCTCACAAACAAGTTGAAATTGTCTGGCAATTCCTTTCTTGTTTTCATCGAAAATCATTTCTCGCATTCGTTGTTCTAATTCTACCGGATAACGAACCGGAACAGTTTCAAATTTCTCAACTGTCTGCTGACAGATTAAAACTCCTCGCGGCTGAAGAAGATTCCATTCCATGAGACTTCCTGCCTGAATCATTGCATCTACCAGCTTTGTCAGCTGTTTTGTCTCTATCCATACACAAATAATTGTCCCCGGAAAATTCCTACATAACCCAGTAACCACATTTTTTTTAAAATATTCTTTCCAGTTCCTTGCTTCACGTACCCGGTAAATGATCAGATACACCTGTTTCCATCGATCCGAACATATAACAGATGCCGAAAATCCACACTCACGTCTACAGATTTCTTCGAGAAATCCACGTATATTTTCCTTCTGCTCCTCGTATTCGTCTGCCATTGAAACCGTAAATAAATATCCCGGATCATCCACTGTAAAACCATATTTCCGGATAGTCATTTCATTTAACTTCTGATTCGATATAATTTCTCCATATCTACAGCTTAACAGAACATTTTCAACAGTAAAAGAAGCCTGCATCCAATATTCATTCCTGATTTTTTCATGAATACGGCTTAATGCCTTCTTAAGCTCCATCGGCCGGAACGGCTGTACTAAATATCCGTCCACCCCTAGATCGATTGCCTGCTTTGCCTGTTGAAAATCTTCATCCTTTGTTATAATAATCACACGGAACTCACGTCCTTCCGTGCGTAATTTTCTCAAAAAATTTAACCCATTCATCCGCGGAAGCCCAATGTCCATGATAACAAGATTTGGCTGCATAACTGTTATCATCTCATATGCAGACTGTCCATTCCCTGCAATCCCCGCCAACTCGTAATTCGGATCTACGCGTTTTAAACCTTTTTTCAGTTCTTCTAATACTTTTTCATCCCTTTCAACGATTGCCACCCGCATTTGAACAATCTCCTCTCAATGTCCGTGTTTCTGATTGAATATCCACTTTTATTGTAACATTAACTTCAATAATTGGAAGCATGCAAGTGTAAATATTTTTCTCTGGTAGCGAGCCCTCCCCGGATGTGACGTTCTGATTTGTTGGTGTCTAAAACCTTACGTGTTTCATGAGCCAATGATGGATTGATCTGAAGCAGACGTTCTGTAACATCCTTATGCACCGTACTCTTACTAATCCGAAACTGTTTTGCTGTCTGTCTCACTGTCGCATTATTTTCTATAATATAATTTGCAATTTCCACTGCACGCTCCTCAATATATTCTCTCATAGAAAAGCCCCTGCATAGTTTGTTTTTTACAATCTATGCAGGGGCAAATTAATGTATGTCTAATTCCTATTCCATCTATTCGTGGAAAACATTATACTATACAACTTAATACTCAAATACTGCCACACCATATCCCGGAAGAGGATATGCAAAGGAATATTTCTGACCATCACATTCCTGCTTCTCTGGTTTGTAAACCAATGGGCGTTCTTCTCCTGATCCGCCGTATTTTGTCTCATCACTGTTAAGAACAAGCTTAAACTGCTTTCTTCTCGGAACACCAACACGGTAATCCGGTCTGTCTACCGGTGTAAAATTGCATACAAAGAGCAGATTTTTCTTACCATCTTTTGAATGTCTTGTGAAACTGAAAATACTCCGGAAGATATCATCCTTATTGATCCAGTCAAATCCCTTCGGATCATTATCCAACTCATACAATGCCTTATTCTTCTTATAAAGATGAAGCAAATCTTTATACCAGTTCTGAATCTGCTGATGTGGTTCTTCTGCAAGAAGGAACCAATCCAGTTCTCTCTCTTCACTCCACTCACGAAGCTGTGCGAACTCCTGTCCCATAAAGAGAAGCTTCTTTCCAGGATGTCCCATCATAAATGCATATGCCACCTTCAAGTTGCGGAACTTATCCCATCCTTCTCCCGGCATCTTATTCAACATGGAGCATTTCAGATGAACAACCTCATCATGAGAAAGTACAAGAATATAGTTCTCTGAATATGCATATTCCATAGAAAATGTCATCATATGATGTGCATTTTTTCTGAAATAAGGATCCAGTTTCATATATTCTGTAAAGTCATGCATCCATCCCATATTCCACTTCAAAGTAAATCCAAGTCCGTCATCCTCAGGAGATCCTGTCACCTTCGGCCATGCTGTAGACTCTTCTGCGATCATCATAACGCCTTTATTTCTTCCGCAAACTACAGAATTCAGATGTTTAAAGAATGCAATCGCCTCAAGATTCTCATTTCCACCAAATTTATTCGGAATCCACTGTCCATCTTCTCTTCCGTAGTCCAAATACAGCATAGATGCCACTGCATCTACACGAAGTCCGTCTACATGATAATGTTCAACCCAGAACAATGCATTCGCCAGAAGGAAGTTAGAAACTTCCGGTTTTTCATAATTGAAAACCTTCGTTCCCCAATCAGGATGCTCACCTTTTCTCGGATCTGGATATTCGAATGTCGGTGTTCCGTCAAAATCTGCCAGACCATGTGCATCTTTCGGGAAATGCGCCGGTACCCAGTCAAGAATAACACCGATATTATTCTTATGAAGATAATTTACCATATATGCAAAATCTTCCGGTGTTCCATAGCGTGAAGTGGGTGCATAATATCCGGTTACCTGATATCCCCAGGAACCGTCAAACGGATGCTCTGCGATTCCCATCAACTCAACATGAGTATATCCCATCTCTTTTACATACTTTGTAATTGCTTCTGCAAACTCACGATATGTATAGAATCCTTCATCTTCTCTTCCAGGATGTCTCATCCAGGAACCCATATGCACTTCGTAAATAGACACTGGTTCTTCTTTGTTATTCCACTTCTCACGAGCTGTCATCCACTTACTGTCTGACCAGTTCAGATTAGAAATGTCTGTAATTCTGGATGCTGTTCCCGGTCGGAGCTCTGCATAATTAGCAAATGGATCTGCTTTATAGATCTTCTCACCCGCCTGTGTCTCTATACAGAACTTATACAAATCCCCTTTCTTCGCCTCCGGAACGAAGCATGTGTATATTCCGAGAGGCTCTCCTCTCTTCATCTTATCTTTCGTCTCATCCCAGTCATTAAACTCTCCGATTACAGAAACGTTTACTGCATGAGGAGCCCATACCGCAAAATATACTCCTCTTTTTCCGTTCTTTGTCACCTCATGGGCACCCATCTTTTTATAAATCTCATAATGATTTCCCTGCCCAAAAAGATAATGGTCAAGTTCTCCGATCTCATAAGGCTGCACTTTCGTCTTCGTGCTGTTTTTCTTAACCATAATAAAGCCACCTCACTGCTCAAATATATTCCTGATTGTAATGATTTAAAAACCATACAATTTCTTATAGATCAAGGCACATTACCGAATCTTTCAATTGGTAACAAAGTTTCATTCTCCCCTTGAACACTATAGTTTTATTATACTTGATACTGTATAAAAAAGAAAGAGAAAATGTATTATTGCACAAAAATAGACAGTCGTTTTACTGACTGTCTATTAATTCTTAACAAATATATGTCATTAAATGTTGAAATCTTTCTCTGAAAGCAGAATTCTGTCGGAAGAATCTGTATTCTTTCCAAATACTCTCTTCACAAGCTTCTTTGCGGAAGCTTTCTGTGAATGAGCGATCGCATCATCCATCACTTCTTTCACTTCTGCTACTGTTACTGCATGATCTTCTCTCTGTAAAGAATCAATCTTACTGTACAGTGCAAGAATTCCCATCTCATCGATTCTGTAACCATTCTCCTGAGCATAAGTCTGTCCAAATGTTACAAGCTCATCATTAATAAAGATCGGCACTTCAAGTCTGGAAGTAAATTTTCTTCTGAATTCTCTGTTGGAAGAAAGAAGTCTGTCCAGTGGTTTTCTCTGCTCTTCAAGAACTACCAAAAGTTCTCCTGTATCCTGCTCCATTGCTTTGTTCAGCTTGGCGAGTGTTTTTTCGTTCATCTGTCCGGCTTTTTCAATGATCAGTGCACCGCCGTACAATTTACGGAAAATGTCTCCGATTCTCTTCTTATTCAGTGACTCACCTGTCACAATTGCAACCTTACCCTGACGGATATCACGCTGCTTCTGAATTGCCTTTACAACATCAACAGCAAGAACTGTCTTTCCATTTCCTTTATTTCCAATAATCAGAAGGTTTCCTGTTCT
The DNA here is from genome assembly GCF_020560115.1 of Mediterraneibacter sp. 210702-DFI.5.30. Taxonomy (NCBI): domain Bacteria; kingdom Bacillati; phylum Bacillota; class Clostridia; order Lachnospirales; family Lachnospiraceae; genus Mediterraneibacter; species Mediterraneibacter sp. 210702-DFI.5.30. The sequence goes on along the minus strand of NZ_JAJCME010000019.1, from coordinate 1,087 downwards.
GGAAGTTCCTTTGCGGTTTGTACAGTTCTTATCCTGCTCAAGTACATCTACCAGCTGCTCACTCATACCACGTACAGGTACGAAATAAGAGAAGAGTTTCTTCTGTTCATCTGTAAGTCCTGCTCTTGTACCAATTCCGCTCTGTGTTTCAAGATCATAACGACCATGCACGATAAATCCTGTATCAGACATTGCATCTGCAATCTCATCTAACGGTAATGGTGATGTCTTACCTGTTGCGATCAATTTTGCAGTCTCTTTACGGCTCAATGGTGTCGTCGCAGACATGATATCAATTCCGTCATCTTCATCCGGAATCTCTCTGTCATCCGGTTCCTCACTATGCGCTGGATTCACGCTGAATTCATCTTCAAAATTTGGCACTTCTTCATAAGAATTCAGACCAAGAAGATCATCATCTGAAATCTTATCTTCTGCTGTGAAAAGATCTCTTGGATTAATTACTTCATCATCCTCATCGTCTTCTTCATAACCATAGGCATCCAAATCATCATATCCTTCTTCCTCACCGAACAGATCATCATCAGACTCTTCATAATCATCCAACAAATCGTCTTCAGACTCTTCATAATCATCTAAAATATCGTCTTCGTCAAACTCTTCTGCATCATCCCAGTCATACGCATCATAATCTTCGTACTCATCCTCACCGAGTCTGAGATCATCCGCAAGCTCTCCCATATTTTCATGTGGTTCTTCTTCTACCTCAAGAACTTCTTCTGAACTTACTGTTGCATCTACTTCTTCCTCTTCCGGAATAACACCTTCAATCTCATCAATCAGTTTCTGTATCTCTGGTGATAAAATTGGTTCTTCATTACTTTTATTGTCCATAGTCTCTCTTACTGCTGCTCCTTCTGAATCATCTTCATCATTGACAACTTCAGTTTCTGAGATCAGTTCCTCCACCTCAGACAAATCTTCTGATTCATCTGTCAGATCTTCTGACTCAGCTGCATCTATTTCAAAAATTTCTTCCTCTTCTGGTTCTGCTTCCCCTGCTTCAAGGATTTCTTCCTCTTCCGGTTCTGCTTCTTCTACTTCAAGGATTTCTTCCTCTTCCGGT
>NZ_JAJCME010000189.1:0-232 GCF_020560115.1 Mediterraneibacter sp. 210702-DFI.5.30 | reverse complement strand
GTTTTAAAAATGGTACAGATGGCGGCTTAACCGTTGCAACCAATGCAATGCAATCCGTTAAACATGGTCACAGCTTCCTCGGTTTAAATGACCAAGGTCAAGTTTCTGTCATTCGTACCAGTGGTAACCCATATGCACACGTTGTACTTCGTGGTGGTAATGGCAAACCAAACTATGATGCAGGTTCTGTTGCAGAAGCTGAAAATGCTTTAGCTAAAGCGAAAGTAAGCAA
>NZ_JAJCME010000188.1:0-232 GCF_020560115.1 Mediterraneibacter sp. 210702-DFI.5.30 | reverse complement strand
CGGGGCGGTTTTGGATGTCATTGTTGATCTGCGGAAAGGCTCACCAACGTACAAGCAGTGGGAAGGCTACATTCTTTCCGCCAGCAACCATCGTCAGCTGTTGGTACCACGCGGTTTTGCGCATGGCTTCCTGACGCTGACTGACAATGTCAACTTTGTCTACAAGTGCGACAACTACTACGATGCTGAAGCTGATGGCGGCATCTCGTTTAAGGACGCATAGTCAGAAGCA
>NZ_JAJCME010000187.1:0-233 GCF_020560115.1 Mediterraneibacter sp. 210702-DFI.5.30 | reverse complement strand
CAAGGTTGAAGACAAAGATATTGATGAGGTTGCCAAAAAGCAGTACCTGGATCTGCACTGCTTTATGCCAGGTGATATTCTGCTGAAGGCCGATAAGATGAGCATGGCCAACTCGCTGGAACTGCGGGTGCCTTTGTTGGACCGTGAAATGATGAAGGTTGCTCAGACCACGCCAACCAAGTACCTATTCAACGCTAAGGGTACTAAGTGGGCTTTCCGGATGGCTGCTAACC
>NZ_JAJCME010000186.1:0-233 GCF_020560115.1 Mediterraneibacter sp. 210702-DFI.5.30 | reverse complement strand
AGGCGGGTGGCGCGGTAGCCGGCGTCGATCATGTCCTGGGCCCGGCCGAAGTCGGTGACGCCAAAGCTCGACAGCGGCGGCTGTACCAGGATGTCGTCGCGGTGCAGCGAGGCCAGTTGCTCTTCGGAGTTGCGCCGGGTCATCAGGGTGATCGACTGGTTGAGCACATCGACCACCGTGGCCAACTGCTTGCGGTTGCGCAGCGGCGTGCCGATATCGACGACGATCGCCAT
>NZ_JAJCME010000185.1:0-233 GCF_020560115.1 Mediterraneibacter sp. 210702-DFI.5.30 | reverse complement strand
AGCTAATGCAGTAACAAAAAACAGCACCCAGCTAAAATAGCTGAGGGGCCGCATGATCTAAATATTCACATATTAACTCTAACCCGAATTATTCATACGAGGTTTAATATCGGCATACCGCACAATTTTGGACCAATTCTCGTGCTACTATGGCGTAGTCAAACCAAGATGTACTGTTTTTGCTAAAGGCTACCAAATTATGGGGCTGGATAAATCTTTGATCCTCAATTTTG
>NZ_JAJCME010000184.1:0-233 GCF_020560115.1 Mediterraneibacter sp. 210702-DFI.5.30 | reverse complement strand
CAGGCGTTTATCTGCGGCCCCGGGCCGTTTATGGACGCCCCGTCAGCGCCTTGCACGACATCGGCATGGAGCACGGGCGCATTCATGTCGAACGTTTTGTCTCGCTGCCCGAAGAAGGCAGCGTGGCGGCCCCGGCCCCGGTCAACACCGAGGTCATCGGCAGTCAGCTGTCGGTGCGCCTGGACGGTGAAGAATTTGAAGTGCCCTGCGCCGAGGGCGAAACCCTGCTTGGC
>NZ_JAJCME010000183.1:0-233 GCF_020560115.1 Mediterraneibacter sp. 210702-DFI.5.30 | reverse complement strand
CCATCTACAACTTGAACGGTTTGTTTATTTAACAGATCCAATGCCACCTGATCACCTCATTTCCTTTTGTTTACGGTTTCATAATATTGAATTGACAATCTTCTCACAAGTGCAATAATGTAACTTGAATTTGTGCAAAAATGAACTAGATAATTAAATTATGTTCGGAGGAATAGCATTGATAGAGTTTAGCCATGTTAGACACGGAAACGAAATGTTACTTGAGCTTTTAA
>NZ_JAJCME010000182.1:0-233 GCF_020560115.1 Mediterraneibacter sp. 210702-DFI.5.30 | reverse complement strand
CCTGCTTTCTTTGATTGGCGTACCGGTGGGAACCCTCGTCGCCAGTGCCGGAATCTTTAGTATTGCTTTGGGACTTGGCGCACAGGGATTCGTCAGCGACATGGTCAACGGTTTTTTTATTTTGCTGGAAAAACAGCTTGACGTTGGCGATGTCGTGGTAATCGGTACGGTTAAGGGCACGGTTTCTGGCATTGGACTGCGAACTACCCGCGTCACCAGCGCGGATGGCACGC
>NZ_JAJCME010000181.1:0-234 GCF_020560115.1 Mediterraneibacter sp. 210702-DFI.5.30 | reverse complement strand
AATAATCCGGAAACCGTAGACCTTACGCAATATCGACCGGCACAACATCTCGAAAATCTCACAAAAGCCCACGACTGTTTCCAAACCATTTTAAACTCCTACAACATCGAACGATATACCAAAATCGATATGAAACAATTAGCATGGGAAAAAGAAGTGAGATATCCAATCTCCCCGCACTATATTTTCTATCGGTTCGGTACCTTATATGCCAAATGGTTCCTGGTACATGCC
>NZ_JAJCME010000180.1:0-234 GCF_020560115.1 Mediterraneibacter sp. 210702-DFI.5.30 | reverse complement strand
CGAAAGTCTTCTCGCTGCTGAGCCGTCCAATCCAGCCGCGCCAACCGCTCATCACTCTCATCAATTGAGAATTCTAAAAAGTTAAAACCTAGCTCATGGGTCAGATTAAACTTTTCTTCCCAAGACAGATCTTGAGGCAGCGCTTTTTCGTAGATTCCAACTGCATTAGTTGTCATTGGTTTTTCTCCCTTGTTATTTTTTATTAGTTAACCGCTTAACAAAATAGGTAAATTA
>NZ_JAJCME010000018.1:0-46830 GCF_020560115.1 Mediterraneibacter sp. 210702-DFI.5.30 | reverse complement strand
CCAACAAAAGTTTTTGCTTCATCACTCAGAATTCAAACATCTAAATACAAATTTAAACTTCTGCTCTCGCCATTGCTTCCTTATAATCCTTCTGATCTGTAAAGATCTCATTCTTATAAGGATTCTTCTTCTGCTGTTTTGCTCTCTTAATAATTGCAGCCAGACAAATCACATTCGCTGCAAGTGCAATTACCGCGATCACACCCTGCATGGTTGGATTAGCACTTGTCGGTCTTACTGCTGCATCCATGAATCCGTCAGAATACAGAGCCGGAATTACTGAGAAACGGCTTGCATCCTGGAATAATGGAAATACCTGAGCAAACATACACCACAGTGCCAGTGTATTCGCGCGGTTCTGGATCCAGCCACCCTTGTTCCAGAACATATTTGCAAATGTCGGAGCAAGAAGTAATGCAACACCACAGTAGAATGCATGTGTTGTCAGGTTGTTATATGTGTACTCGAAGTTCCACAGATCATATGCAATGATAAAGCACCATGTCATATCCGGCCAAAGCATATCGTCATGCTTCTTGGATGTGTAGATTCCCCACCATCCTGTCATACAGAAGATGTTCAGGATTCCGGCAATTCCGTTCACCCAGTTCCACCATCCACCATAGAGCCATACATTTTCTGAAGACAGCCACCAGCGGTCACCGAATTCTTTCATTGCCATGAATCCACGGATACCTGATTCAAAATCACTTACTACTGCAATCAGAATATTGATTGCAACGATTGCAAACGGGAATACTTTGAACCATTCTGTCTTACCAATTCCCCATTTGTATTTCAGCATCATAAAACCAATACACCCTGCTGTTGCAGCATACAATTTTGCATAATGGAACCAACTTGTCATATGTACATAAGTATCGTTATTCAGTGCCCATTCTGCACCATTTGCTGCACAGATATAGATTGCGATGAAATACACTGTAAGTATAGCCGGAATAGCTCCAAAACAGATCAGTCCACCGATTTTTGTACGTCTTGCGAATTCATTTGCAAGAACAAGTCCGGCAAACACCAGTACCCACCCTAACAGCTGCCAGCCGGCACCATCGCCATAAATTTGGAATAACATAATTATCCCCCTCCTTCTTTTAATTGGTTATACCAACCTATTGTTATCTTTTTAACATTATACTCTTCTTATTATTATGCGTCAATAAATGCACCTGTTTCTCCTATTTTTCAGCACTTTATAATAAAATATCGCTCCATATTTTTGTATTTTTACAATAGATTTGCGCTTTGGCATCTGGTATGACCACAGCCACATCATTTTCTTTCTGACGATTCAGAAAATTCATTTAAGCATTCTTATTTTTGAGTTATCTAACAATTCAATATTCATTTTATTCTGTTTTATGCGTACTTTTCTTGATTTTTTTCATGTTTTTGCAAGAATACATATATATTTCTTGCAAATTTCATTTCAACTGTTTATAATTACATTAAAATGCATTATCAAGACACTAGAAAACATATATGTATTGTGAGGATGAAAGCTATGAATTCAAATGATATATTAATTGCAAACACTGACGATCTGCGCAGTGATATGGACTATTTAGAGAAAACACTTTTGAAAGGACACCGCATTGATCCGAATCTTTATGAAGAATATGATGTAAAGCGCGGACTTCGTGATTCAACCGGCCGAGGAGTTCTTACCGGACTGACTGAAGTATCCGATGTCTGTGGATTTGATGTTATAAACGGACGTAAAATTCCTGCTGAAGGTGGACTTTACTATCAGGGAATCAATGTCAATGACCTTATCAACGGTCTGAAAGGCAAACGTTTTGGATTTGAGGAGACAACTTTCCTGCTCCTTTTCGGACGTCTTCCAAAAAAAGATGAATTAGAGCATTTTCTGAAAGTTTTATCTGAATTAGAAGATCTAAGCGGACGTTTTGTTCGTGACGTTGTCATGAAGGCCTCAAGCTCTAACATCATGAACGCACTCCAGCGCTGTGTTCTTACTTTATATACATATGATGAGAACCCGGAAGATATTTCTGTTGAAAATGCACTGCGTCAGGCTCTTGAACTTATTGCAAAGCTTCCACTGATCGCAGTATATTCTTATCATGCATACAGACATTTCCGTAAAGATGAGACACTTCTGATCCGTAATCCGGAGAAAGGCCGCTCTCTTGCCGAAAATATTTTGTACATGCTTCGTCCGGATGGACAGTATACAGAACTAGAAGCCAAAGTTCTTGATGTTGCACTGATTCTTCATGCAGAACACGGCGGTGGTAACAACTCCACTTTCACTACACATGTTGTTACTTCTTCAGGAACAGATACATATTCAGCAATTGCTGCTTCCATCGGTTCTCTGAAAGGACCTCGTCATGGTGGTGCAAACCTGAAAGCGCAGGGGATGTTTGATGATATTAAGAAGTCTGTCAAAGACTGGACTAACGAAGATGAGATTCGTGAGTATCTCCGCCTGATTCTTGATAAAAAAGCCTTTGATAAGACGGGACTGATCTATGGAATGGGACACGCAGTCTACACAATCTCCGACCCAAGAGAAAAGATTTTGAAGAGCTATGCACAGAAGCTTGCTTCTGAAAAGGGACTTGACGATGAATTCGCACTTTATGACCGCGTAGAAAGAATCGCCGGTGAAGAGATCATGACACACAGAAAGATGCTGAAACCTGTCTGTGCTAACGTTGACTTCTACAGCGGATTTGTTTATACAATGCTGAATATTCCGGAAGAGCTTTTCACACCACTCTTCGCGATTGCGCGTATCACCGGGTGGAGTGCACATCGTCTGGAAGAACTGTTAAATGCCGGTAAGATCATCCGTCCGGCATACAAATATGTTGGGCAGCATACAGAATTCCATGAACGTGATGACAGAAATTAATTATTTGATACCTGATTATTATTCTAAGTTCACCTGCATCGCCGACCGCTGTCCGATCACCTGCTGCCAGGAATGGAAGATTGGTGTCGATGCAGATACGAACCGTAAATGGAAGAAACTCCAGGCTCCGGAAACCGTACCTGAACAAAAGAAAAACTTAAGCGCTTATACGATTAAAAAAGATGGACAGCGTGTGATAGGCCTGGACAGTGATCATCGCTGTCCATTCCTTAACTCTGAGAAGCTCTGCCGCCTTGTTGTTGCTTATGGCGACAAAGTCCTATCAGAAACGTGCACTACATTTCCACGAGAGGAGCATCGCTTTCCGACACATAACGAGAAAATGCTGATGCCTTGCTGCCCTGCAGTGATTGACCTGTGGAACAAACAGAAGTCCCTGCATTTCCCAAATGTATCAGACACTTTGTCCGATACTGGCGATACAGATACTTCTGTCCTTTTCCTCTTGCGTGAAAAACTACTCAATCTTTTAGATGATTCTTCCAGAACAATCGAAGAAGAACTTTTGGAAAGCTTCTATATTCTTCAGGAATTGTACCAGCATCAGCCATTAACAAAAGAACTGTTAGAAGATTATTTTTCTGATAGCACAGTGAGAGAACTTGGAAATGCGATCTCAGATATAGACCTTCCACCTTTGGATCTGATCAGTGAATGCAACGAACTGCTACAAGATCTTTCCGTAAACTATCAAAAAGAAGGGCTCTATCAGGATACTCTGAATCCAATTCTTGCTTTGGCTGAAGAAATATCGGAATCACTTTCGGACAGTACTGAAAATCCTGATGATACTAAAGCTTACGAATCCACTTTACTGGAACAATGGGAACAATTCACACAATACTTGAGCCCTTACGAACCACTGCTTCGCAATTTCCTGCGCAACGAGATTTTCTCCGATCTCCTGCTTCCTGACAGTGACCTGGAAAATGTACTGGTACAGATGCAATGGATTGCCCTTGAATATGCATCAATCCGCCACAGCATTTTCTTAAGATGGATGCTGGATGGCACAGACGCAAACGTTTCTGAAATTTCTTACGAAACGTTGAGACAATATCTTGTGATCATTACACGAATGACCGGATATGAAACAGCGGATATTTATGAATATCTGGAAAACAGTTTCGAATCCCTCTTATGGGACTGGGGCTACTTTGCATTAATTATAGGAAACTAAAAAAGGATTATGTGATTGGCACAAGTACTTTTTGCCTTTTACATAATCCTTTTTTCAGAGTTATCACAAACTATCTCATGCAAATATACACAACATACACTGCATAAAGAAGTAACATGATAATACCTTCTTTTCTATTAAGTTCTCTTTTCGTCCATGCCATGATCCATCCAATAACACTGAACACGATCAGCACTGCAATATCAATGATATTTTCTGTCAAAAATGCGACCGGTGAAATTGCTGCCGCAATACCAAGCACCATGAGAATATTAAAGATATTGGAACCGATTACATTTCCAAGTGCCATATCCACCTCACCTTTTTTTGCTGCTACAATCGATGTAACCAGCTCCGGAAGGCTTGTTCCAAACGCAACTACAGTAAGACCAATCAGAGTCTGACTGATTCCAATTGCCGCCGCAACTGTACAAGCACCGTCTACTACCCAGTCACTTCCGACCGCAATCGCTACTGCGCCGAGAAGAATGTAAATCACACTCTTTCCCATAGACATTTCCTGAATCTCCTCCGCTTCCAGAAGATACTCTTCCTCTTCCACTCCCGGCTCCACATTTTTCTCACGAGATGTCTGTGCTGAGCGGATCATGTAGAGGATAAACGCCAGGAATAAGATAATAAATACAACTCCATCTATATGTCCCAGTGACATTCCGGCTGCACCAAGAATCAGAAGCAATACCGCACACAGAATAGAGATCGGAAAATCAATCTTTAACGTATTAATCTGAACTGCCACGGAAGTAAAAAGCGTGCAGGCTCCGACTACAACCATGAGATTGAAAATATTAGATCCTACCGCATTACTAACTGCAAGTGCATTGTTTCCCGTAACTGCTGCCGTCACACTGACCGCAGTCTCCGGAAGGCTCGTCCCCATCGCCACAATCGTCATTCCGATGATCAGTGACGGAACATGATACCGTCTTGCGATACTGCTACACCCCTCAACAAATGCATCTGCACCTTTTACAAGAAACACAAATCCAATAATTAAAAGTACCACTGCAAATGGCACACTTTGAAACAAATTACTCATCTTTTATTTCCTTTCTGTTATGTCATATCCAAGCAATTTTATGCTAATCCAGACAGATGCTGGATCAAAATCCTAACACCTAAAAGCACCAGGATGATTCCACCAACCAGTTCTGCCTTATGTTTATATTTCCCACCAAAATAATTTCCAATCACTACACCAACAATAGAAATAATCATTGTCGTAATTCCGATGATCGTAATTGCCTCAAGAATCGGTGTGTCCAGAAATGCAAATGTGATTCCGACTGCCAGCGCATCGATACTCGTCGCAACGGCAAGTACAAACATATTTCTATGATCCAACGGCTGATCTTTTACTTCAACAATATCTTCTTCGTTCCATTCTTTTACTGCCTCCAGAATCATTTTCCCACCGATAAAGCCAAGAAGAATAAATGCGATCCAGTGATCAATACTTGTAATATACTTTTGGAACTGAATTCCAAGAATCCATCCCACAAGCGGCATTAATGCCTGGAACCCTCCAAAATACAATCCGATCACTACCGCCTGTTTCTTATTCAGCTTCTTCATTCCAAGGCCCTTACAGACAGACACTGCGAATGCATCCATCGCAAGCCCGACCCCCATTAACAAAAGCTCGATAAATAGTGCCATGTTTCTCCTCTTTTCTTTTTTCTTCTGTATCTGTTCCGCTACAATTGCAGTGCGCATCCTGAGCGGAGCGTTTTTTATATATTAGGAAAGGACTTTCCTAATATATAAAAACAAAGAGACCCACGTATGTTCTATGATAAGAGAACTGCCTGCTTGTTATAACAAACTTATCCTCTTATTTTTAAAACATACATGAGTCTCATTCTTTAAGATTTGCCAGGTGATCTTTTAAAACTCATTCTCACCGGTATGTTGACAAATCACATTTTCATGCGAACTACTCCCTCACGGAATATATTTAATTTATCTTTCGGCTCGGTTCGTCTCATGAACAACTGCCTCACTGACACATCGTTTCTTACTATAACGAATGAATTCTGTTTTGTCAATAAATTTTATCATTTATTCCCAGACGATTTATTCCGAGACATTTCGTTACTGTCACAGTAACAGCTTTCCCCATTAGAAAAGCAGCATTCCGATTCCTCTCGTGATGATTGCCACAACCCATGCGATCAGACACTGCCAGAATACCATTCCGACAGCCCATTTTGTACCAAGCTCACGCCTTACTGATGCAACTGCTGCAACACACGGTGTGTAGAGCAGACTGAATACAAGCAGGACACCGGCTGACAGAGGAGTCAGTACAGAAGCAATTCCTCCACCAAACAATACCTCAAGTGTAGATACTACACTTTCTTTCGCCATAAATCCACTGATCAGTGCTGTACAGATTCTCCAGTCTCCCAGTCCAAGCGGACGAAGGATTGGAACAAGTGCACCTGCAATCATAGCAAGAATACTATCTGCTGAATTCTCCACAAGGTTCAGATGCAAGTCAAAACTCTGCAAGAACCATACAACAATCGTTGCCATCAGAATAACTGTAAATGCTTTCTGTAAGAAATCTTTCGCTTTCTCCCAAAGAAGCTGCGCCACATTCTTCGCACCTGGCAGACGATAATTCGGAAGTTCCATAACAAATGGTACCGGTTCTCCTTTAAACAGAGTTCCTCGATAAAGGAATGCGATTAAAATTCCAACTACAATTCCAAGCACGTACAGACCCGACATGATCAGTCCGCCCTTACCCGGGAAAAATGTACTTACGAAGAATGCATAAATCGGAAGTTTTGCTGTACAGCTCATAAACGGTGTCAGAAGGACCGTCATCTTACGGTCTCTTTCACTGGTCAATGTTCTTGTTGCCATAACTGCCGGAACTGTACATCCAAATCCGATCAACATCGGCACAATGCTTCGACCGGAAAGACCAATCTTACGAAGCAGTTTATCCATTACAAATGCCACACGCGCGATATATCCACTGTCTTCCATCATAGAGAGGAAGAAGAACAAAGTAACGATAATCGGAAGAAAACTAAGCACGCTTCCTACTCCTGTAAAGATTCCGTCGATCACAAGACTTCGGATTGCATCATTTACATTGAGTGCGATCAGTCCTGTCTCAGCCATTCTTGACAACTGATCAATTCCCATTTCCAGAATTCCTTGCAGAAATGCACCGATTACATTAAATGTCAGATAAAATACAAGCACCATGATCCCGATAAAGCATGGGATCGCTGTATATTTTCCTGTCAAGATTTTGTCTATCTTCTCACTTCTGACACGTTCTTTACTCTCTTTCGGTTTTACAACCGTCTGCTCACAGAGACGTTCAATAAAATCGAATCGCATATCTGCGATTGCCGCACTTCGGTCAACCTCACGTTCCGTCTCCATCTGCTGTACAATATGCTCAAGCATATCCAACTCATTCTGATCAAGCTTTAACTGTTCTAAGATCAGCGGATCCCCCTCGATTGCCTTCGTTGCGGCAAAACGTACCGGAAGCTTTGCTTCTTCTGCATGGTCTTCAATCAGATGAATCACTGCATGGATACATCTGTGGACCGCACCGTCATGATCACTTTTATCACAGAAATCCTGACGCAGCGGACGCTCTTGGTATTTTGCCACATGAAGTGCATGACGTATTACTTCATCCACACCTTCGTTCTTCGCTGCCGAAATCGGAATAACCGGAACTCCAAGCAGTGCTTCCATTGTATTCACATCGATAGATCCATGATTTCCAATCACCTCATCCATCATATTCAAAGCTACTACCATCGGGATATCCATTTCAAGAAGTTGCATTGTCAGATAGAGATTTCGCTCAATATTCGTTGCATCCACAATATTGATGATTGCTTTCGGATGTTCATCCAACACAAAATTTCTTGAAACAATCTCCTCACTGCTGTATGGAGACATTGAATAAATTCCCGGAAGGTCTGTCACATTCGTATTCGGATAACCTTTGATTGTTCCATCCTTACGGTCTACTGTTACTCCTGGGAAGTTTCCTACATGCTGATTTGCTCCTGTGAGCTGATTAAACAACGTTGTCTTTCCACAGTTCTGATTTCCTACCAGGGCATAAGTAAGCACTGTTCCATCCGGTAACGGATTAGCATCTTCTTCAGAATGATACTTTCCTTCTTCTCCAAGTCCCGGATGATCTACCGGTTTCAAACGTTCTCCACGGGAATGGCTGTTTGTTCTCTCGCTGATTTCCTCAACTTCAATCTGTTCTGCCTCTGCAAGACGAAGTGTCAGTTCATATCCATGTACCTGCAATTCCATCGGGTCTCCCATCGGTGCAAACTTTACCACCGTAACTTCCGCACCCGGAATCATACCCATATCCAAAAAATGCTGTCGTAACGCACCGGAAGCCCCAACTGTCCTGATCACAGCACTCTTTCCAATCGCTAATTCTTTTAATGTCATTTTTTTATCATCCTCTTTAGCTTATTGCGATTTTTTATCAATTAGTTATACAAAACTAGCTTATTCCAGGATGTTGGATTTGTCAATAATTATCATTTACAAAATGCTGTAATAAAAAAAGAAATGCTTTATTTCCTCTTATATTTGGGGAAATAAAGCATTTCTTTTTTCATTATATAGCAGCCTCTCGTTTTTTCAGTGGCGCATAAACGATTCTTCTGACAAAAATAAAGCAAATCACCTGCAGAATGATCGTAATGATCCAGGATACCGGATAGGAAATAAACAAAATCTTCAATGATCTGAATCTTGGAAATATTCCAAAGATCCAGACGATTCTCGTTCCGACTGTTCCGATTACGGAAAGTATCATCGGCACAATTGATTTTCCCATTCCACGAAGAGATCCCGGGAACAGATCCATCCATCCGCACAGAAAATAAGTAACTGTTGTATATAGAAGAATCTCCATACCACAGCTGATAACCTGAGGATCATCAGTATAAATCTTCAAAAGCTCCGGTCCAAAGAGATATGCACCTCCACCAAGAATTAATGCAATCGTTGTGGAAAGAATCAGGCAGTCAACTAAGACTCTGTCCATTCGTTTCCATTTTCCGACTCCGTAATTCTGGCTTGTAAAACTCATACATGCCTGTGTCACTGCATTGATCGATGCATATAAAAATCCAAAAATGTTATTCGCTGCCGTATATCCTGCCATCGCCACGGATCCGAAAGAATTGACCGATGACTGCAGAAGTACATTTGAAAAATTGATCACAGTACTCTGAATTCCTGCCGGAATTCCAACCTGAAAGATCTGTCCTAAATATACTTTTTTTATCATTAGCTTCGAGAAGCGAAGCTGATAACTGCTGTCTGATTTATACAGGCAACGCAATACCAATACACACGATACAAACTGTGCTGTTACCGTTGCAATTGCAACGCCCGCTACTCCTAAATGAAAAGCAATTACAAGTAAAAGATTTAAACATGCGTTAATCACACCTGCTACGATCAAAAACAAAAGTGGTCGTTTCGTATCTCCAACCGCTCTTAAGATTGCCGCTCCGTAATTATATAACATAAAAAACGGCATTCCCAGGAAATAGATCTTCATATATAGTGTCGAAAGATTGATCACATTATCCGGTGTTCCCATCAACTCAAGTGCTCCTCTGGAAAAGAACAATCCAACTAATGCCATCACAACTCCGCTTATAATCGCAAATGTAATCGCTGTGTGCACCGTCTCCGACATCTCTTTCTCGCGCCCTGCCGCATAGAACCTGGCTGCAAGCACATTTGCTCCAAGAGATATTCCTATAAATAAGTTCGTAAATACATTGATCAGTGCTGTGGTTGATCCGACTGCTGCCAGTGACTCACTTCCACTGAATCTTCCTACCACAACAATATCCACTGCGTTAAATGCAAGCTGCAGAATTCCAGATATCATCAGCGGAATTGAAAAAGAAATCAGCTTATTCATGATCGAGCCATTGCACATATCAATCTCAAATCTGTTTTTCTTCTTTTCTGAATGCATAACTTTTCCCCATTCTATAAATTATTGTAACTGTTCAAACACTCTCTTAATGCTGTCATAATGAAGGAAGATTCCCTCCTTGGCAAAGTTTTCAATCTCCTCCTTAGTTGCGAACATATATCCATCTGTTTCTTCTGTCTGAAGTTTCAGATCATTCTCATCAATATCAAGCACAAAGCGATATACATCAACAAAATAATTATCACCCTCGCCCGGATTTTCTCGCTTATAAGTAAATACATATCCGCCTTCTGCATTAGAAATATCTAATCCTGTCTCTTCTCTCACTTCACGGCATACTGCTTCCTCAGAAGACTCTCCTGCCTGCGCTGCACCGCCGGATACTTCCCACCAGCCCGGTGCCCACGCTTTTGTCATTACACGTTTCGTGATCAGATATGTTCCATCCGGTCTTGCCACAACTCCAAGCACTGTCAGATGGTATTCCCCCTCCTTTAAGCACCAGTCATTTCGCTTCATTTTTCTTCCTGTCGGCTGTTTTTCTGCGTCATAAATATCCCAATACTCCATGATATTTTCTCCTCGTCTTATCTATCTCACATTTTTCATTTCCCTTTCTTATCATACATTTTTAGAAAAAAGCTGTAAAGTCTTTGGCAAATATTTTCCATTAGACTTTACAGCTTTCACTATCATTCGTTATTTACTTCTATCTCAGATAATATGTCATTTCATGCCATTCTTCTCCACCCCAGACAGAATCTGACATTCCCAGATCTACAAACCCAAATCTTTTATACATCTCTACTTTTTCATCCAGGCAGGTAAGAACAATTTCTTTTCTTCCCTTTTCTTCTTCTCTTTGCAGATAACATCTTACAATCTCTCGTGCCAGACCTTGTCCTCGATACTCCGGTAATACATCTAAGCCAAGGATCATAACTTTCTTTCCTTTTGGATTATTCAAAGATGCATCTGTAAAAAATTCATCTCGGAATTTTTCCTCGTCCGTTGCAATTCCATTCAAAAATCCTGCTAACTTCCCAGTTGTTTTATCTACCGCAACTAAAAACAATTCTGGAGTCACACCAATTCGCTCCTTCATGTGTTTCTCAGAACATGCTTCATTTGGCGGGAAACAAATTTTCTCAATCAAGACTGCCTGATCTGCCTCTTCCTGTCTAATATCCCTGAATTCAAATCTTTCTAAAATCCTACTGTTCCCTTTCATCTGTTCTTGCATTTTCTAATCTCCTTCTTCATCAACTTTTGTAATAACATATTTGTAATTTCACACTGTCACCGTAAGCACTGCTCCTACAGATGCTACCAACGAAGCTGCTACTGCTAATATCTGGAACGGAAAACTACCAAGTCTTCCGCAAATCAGGCTAGTTCCCGCACGTTTTCTGGAACGATTGTATGCAACAATAACTCCTACTCCGGTTAGAACCTGAACCACACTTGCCATTCTTGTGAAACCAACAAAGCTCTGCACACCCACAAGTGCGATCACAAGACAAGGTAATGTAGCTGCAAGCCAGCTAATCTTTTCGCCCCATTTCGTCTGTTCATTCACAATATCTCGAAGATTCAGTGTATTCGCCCAGAAAGATGTTGCAAGAGCCAGCAAGGAAAATACATATCCGATAATGCTGACCCATCCGCCAAGATGACCGGAAAGATCCACCAGTGCTCCATTCTCTGTCACATTAGAACATCCCAGAAGCGTCATAAATGTGATCAAAAGAATCAGTCCCATATTCAATCCCGTGCCGGCTGCAATCGCTCTGCGAATACCTTTTTCGTCTCCTTCTAAACCTTTCACAACCTGTGGCACAGACATAACAGCAGATAATGAAAATGCAATCATGCTATAAAGTGCCAGCATATTGTTATTCGAATAGAACTTTGTCGAAAGCTCTGTTGTCTCTGAAAGCATCGTTGCTACAAAAAGGATCCCGATGACTCCAAACATGGAAAGCACTGCAATTTTCTCACAAATTCCAACCAGTTTCATTCCGATATAGACCACACTTGCTGCCAATACATAAAAGAGCAGCATTCCGACCACTGACGGAAGGTGAAACCATGCAGAAAATACAGCTGACGCACCGGTAATAAATCCACTCACATTCACTACAACCGAAAAGCCAAGCAGCCCAAACGCCAGCCATGTACATGCCATCTTCAGCTTTCCCACAAACAGCTCATTTTCAAAGCATTTGATAAACTGCGCGCCATTGTTATTCAAAGACAGTTCTGCAATCATAAAATGCAGCAGAAGATTCATGCAATAAGCTACTGCTGCAATCCAGATGATATCATGCCAGTTATTTCTGGATGCAAGGAATGGGACCGAAAGAATTCCCGATCCCACGCCGTGTCCTATGATAATACTCGTCGACTCTAAAAAAGTCAGCTTTGATTCACCATGTACTTTCGCCATACCTACGCCTCTCCAGTAATACCAATTTGTTGTTTACCACTTATGATGGCGGAAAACAATCTCAAATCTGATATGATAACTCTTTCTATTGTACCTCATTATAGCTTATAATTAAACCCATTTTTAAAGAGCTTTTTCCCAGGCATTTTATATTCTCCAGAAACTATGCAGTTAATCATATTTTATGTTATACTCTTAATAGAAATAGCTATTAAATCTAAATGAAAAACAGAGGTAACTATCATGGAATTCAAAAGCATTTTAATAAAAGACACAACTATGGAAGAAAGGAAACAGATTGTAAAAGAATCTTTAGGCAACATTTCTGCAGGCTGCGACGGTTGCATGGCAAGACTTTCAGAAATGTACGATGAGTATATCGAAGGTAAAAAAGAGATCCGTGACATTAATATGGAATTTAATGGACACTATTTACGTGGAGACATGGACAAGGGTGAAAGAAGAAGCTGTCCGATGTAAAGTAAATCTACTCCCCTTTTAACCTTCACTCAAGACCTACTGATAGAATGGAGGTGTTTGTATGAAATTTAAGAAAAGAATCGCATTTTTCACAGCAATTATGATGGCACTATTGACTGTCGGATGTGGCAGCAAATCAATGTCAGCATCCGAGGACAGTGCAACCATGGAATCAGTCTACGGTACAGATTATTCAAAAAACGAATACTGCGAAGAACCTGCAGAAACAGCCGATGCAGGAGTCACTTCCGGAAATGGACTGGAAGCTCAGGTAGAAAACGGACGAAAACTGATCCGAACGGTTTCTCTTTCTTTGCAGACAAAAGAATTTGATTCTGTACTCAATAGCCTAAAAACAAAAACTACTGAACTAGGTGGCTATGTCGAGAATTCTTCTATCAGCGGCAATAGTTATTCTTATACAACAACCCGATATGCAAGCTACACCATACGAATTCCGGCAGACAAGTTAAATGAGTTTGTGGATATCGTTGGTGAACTTGGAAATGTAACACAGGAAAATGAATCCGTGGAAGATGTGACACTTCAGTATGTAGATGTCGAAAGTCATAAAAAAGCTTTAGAAACGGAACAGGCACGTTTGATGGAGCTGCTTTCTACAGCAGAAAATATGGAAGACCTCTTAGCCATTGAAAGTAAATTATCCGATATCCGATATGAAATAGAAAGCTACGAAAGTCAACTTAGACTTCTGGACAATCAGATTGATTACAGCACAGTGCATGTGGAGATATTTGAAGTCGAACGTATAACAGACGCGGGTGAGAAAGGCTTCTTTGAAGAAATCAAAGAACGATTCGGAGACAACCTGTATAAAGTAGGTCACGGTTTCAGGAATCTCATCATTGGAATTCTTGGTGCATTACCGATCCTTATCGTATGCGTAGCAGTCATAGCTGTTATCGTAGTTATAGTTAAGAAAAGCATCAAAAAAATAACATTCAAAAAACAGAAAAAAGCAAAAGAAAACGATCATGAAGAAAACTTCAAATAGCGGCTCTCCTTCGTTTCTCTTGTAAAGCAAAGCACTCAAAAGCGGAAAACCTCTGAATCTAATGAGATTTTCCGCTTTTTGTTTTCCTCTTATTCTCTATTCTTTTTTATATTTTTTTCCATTGCAGCAATTTCCTCTGCCGTATATTCTTCCACCACTGTCTTTGTCACTTGTTTTATATTTTTTTCCTTCAGACGAAGATATACAAATTCCCTGAAAATAGTGTACAGAACCGAAACTAATGGAATGAAAATAAGCATTCCTACGATTCCCATGAGATTGCCACCGATCGTAACAGCAGCAAGCACCCAGATTGACGGAAGTCCAACTGATCCACCAACCACATGCGGATAAATCAGATTGCCTTCAATCTGCTGAAGAATCAAAAATACAATAATAAATAAAATTGCTTGCTTAGGATTTACCATAAAAATCAAAAAGCAACCCACTGCACATCCGATAAAAGCTCCAAAGATCGGAATCAATGCAGTAAATGCAATTAAAGTTCCAATCAAAAGTGCATATGGCATTTTTAAAATACTGAGTGTAACGACAAACATACTTCCGAGAATCACAGCTTCTACACACTGCCCCGTAAGGAAATTTGCAAATGTCTGATAGGTCAGAGAACAAATTTTCAGAAATACCTCTGCTTTTTGTTTCGAAATAAATGCGAAAAATACTTTTCTTATCTGTACATGCAATTTTTCTTTCTGAAAAAGAATGTAGCACGCAAAAGAAAACGCAATGAAAAATGTAGCAAATCCACTGACGATAGAGCCCACTGCCGACATTGTCGTATTCATCATATTTCCTGCTCCGCTGCCAAGAATACTGATTCCCCATTTAATTGCCTGATCCGGATTAAACTGTACCTGATTTACTAATTTCATAATATCTTGATTATTATGTGAAAACTCTCGAATCCAGTCCTGCATCTGTGGAATAAAGGTAGCAATACTCATCATCAAACTTCCCATTGTCCGAGTAAGCTGTGGAATCACACCAAACATTACTAGTGCGATCACACCAACCGCCAATATAATTGTGAGAAGAAGACTGATCGGTCTTGCTAACTTTTCTCCCACCTTATTTCCATCTTTTGTCTTGCCGAAAATTTTCTTTTCTAAAAAGCTCATTGGCACATTGATTACAAAAGCAATTGCGCCACCAAGTACAAATGGAAACAGAATTCCCCATATTGTTTTCAGTACATCGATCACTACTTCAAATTTCCACAATGCAACTACAAGCAGCACTGTAAAAATAATCAGTTCTCGAATTTTCTTCATAGATAACTTACTCAAATCCATTATCGTTCTCCTAATTTCTTAAAATCAGCCAACTATACTTTTATGCAACAAGATATTTTTCATCATATACTTAAAATAATATTGATGTCAAGACGCTTTATCAATTCAGCTTGGCATTGTATCCGTCTTATGATAATGTTATTGATGAACGTTATGCAACGAATAAATATCAGATATTGAAAAATAAAACCTGAAAAAATCGAAATAACGAAATTTATACGAAAAGAGAAACAAGAAAATGTCACAAAAACAAAACAAATTGACTCAAACCGGTATTGTAGCACTTCTTGCTTGTGTATGCTGTATCCTGTGGGGAAGTGCAATCCCGGTAATTAAAACAGGGTATCACCTTCTGCAGGTAGATTCTTCAGACACTGCAAGCCAGATTGTATTTGCCGGAATCCGCTTTACTTTAGCTGGGATTCTGGTATTAATTTTTGCATCAATCAGGGAAAAGAAAGTGATGCTTCCTGATAGGACACTCCTCAAATATGCCATTCCTGTGTGTCTTGCCCAGACAGTGGGGCAATACTTCTTTTTTTACATAGGAGTTGCACACACTTCCGGAGTAAAAGGTGGAATCATCACCGGGCTTGGAAATTTTATTGCAATTTTGTTGTCTTGTTTGGTATTTCGAAATGAACGGATGACGAGCCAAAAAATCGCAGGATGTGTATTGGGATTTGCAGGAGTTGTAGTAATCAATCTGATGGGAAATTCCCTGGATATGGGATTTAAACTGATCGGAGAAGGATTTATTCTGATTGCACAATTATCTTATGGAATGTCTACTGTGTTGATCAATCTTTTTTCCAAAAAAGTATCACCAGTAGTGTTAAGCGGAACCCAGTTCACGATGGGCGGAATTGTTCTGACTTTAATTGGAATTGGAATGGGCGGACGCCTGGGAAATATAACTACCGGAGGTCTGTCAATTATATTTTACCTTGCACTGGTTTCAGCAGTGGCATATACACTCTGGTCTATACTGCTTGCATGGAATGATGTTTCCAAAGTTGCGATTTTCGGATTCGTAAATCCACTTTGCAGCGTAATCTTATCGGCACTGATACTCGGAGAGGTAAAACAGGCATTTAATGTTGGCAGCCTGGTTGCATTAGTTTTGGTATGCGCCGGTATTTATATCGTTAATCGCAGAAAAAATTAAGCATTGTTATTTTGAATAATCCCTTCATAACCTGCTTTAAGGAAAAGATCAAAACAAGTATGGAATCTGCACCATTCTTCATCAGATTTTCCTAAATGTTTTCTGCACATTTCCAGACATCCCATTATTTGAACGGTTAGTAAATCAGTTAATGTGGATTCATCTAAACCTGTCTTATCCAGCATAACATCAAGAAAATCCTGTTTAAGTGCAACAACTGTATGTTTTACTGCCGGCAGGAACAATGCTTCTGAAAAAAAGAGGGGCTGATATTTCGGATTTTCCCGTAAAAGCCAACAGAGCCCCTTCCTAACAATTATATTTGAACTTGATCCATTCTCAGATAACAAAGCCATATTTTTAATATCATATAGAGCATCTGAAAAAACTTCTTCAACAACTTGTCCAATGTTACCAAAATGAGTATAAAATGTCCCTCGGCTGACACCTGCATATTTACAAAGATCTGTTATGGTTATTTGCATATAGTCCTTTTTCAGAAGAAGCTGCAGAAATGCATCTTTAATCGAATTATGTATAAAATTGTCTTTAGATAAAATTGCTTTTTCTTCATTCATGTATTTCCAAAAACCTCGCTATATACAAATAATTATAGTATATTTTCACATAAAAATAAAGTTGTTTTTCATGAAAACGAGGCATTTTGAACAATTGTCTCTTCTTTGTTCAAACGTATCTGGAGGGAATTGGTTTCTGGATTTGTTTATGTTATGTTGGGTATATAAGAAGCGTGTATATAAAAATAGAAGGAGGTAGGTATTCTATGGGAGAAACATTATACACAATAGGAACGGATCAGCAACAGGCGTGGATGAAAAAAAATTGTTTCCCACCTAGAGGATATGGTTACTCTGAACCGGGAACATATTCTCTCGATGCTACAGAAGTTGCAGCATACAATGTTGCGAAGTCATTTTATCAAGTCTATCCGGAAGTCTGGAATATCGATTATATCGAGAAGGAAACCGGAATCAAACCCGATGATATCAAGGATCGATTAAAACGAATGTATGATGAACATCTTATCATGTTCGTTATGAATCCAAATGTTGGTGTTTACGGTTGGGGACTTTATTATTGGGTTGTCAAATTAAAAGACGGTACAGATCCAAAGGTAAAAGCTGAATTTGCCAAGTGGTATCAGAATAAAGATGATATTTGTACAGGATATCTCGCAGAGGGCGATTTCGATTTCTTTAACGGAAATCACATGAGAGTTCTGGACAATCTTCTTGCAGATGTTATCCAGCCATGGAAAGACAGACCGGAGGTTGAATATGTACATCTTTGTCCGATCAGAGCAGATGTCAGAGAATCATTGGTGAACCAGTGGGATGTTCCGGAAGACAGATACAGAAAATTTATTTTTGGAGAAGAACAGAAGAAGAAATTCCTTAAAGTTCAGAACAAAATAGATAAAAAAGATTTTGCTATTATCGAAGCTCTTAACAGTACAAAATCAATCGCAGATATGTTTGATTTTGACATACTGGAGAAGTTATCCGGCCTGGATGGCAAGCAGATGAAAAAAGACATTGTAATGTGTGTTGATGAACGAAAATTTATGCTGCCAATGATTTATATTAATTACAGAGCACTTGGAATATCAATGCATATGTATCTGGTTCGTATGTTCCAGAATGTTCCGAGTTACAGGAAAGCAGAAATCGTAGATGAATTCTCACTTATGCCAGAATTCGTAGATATTCTTCAGTTCGGTGACTCTTTCTACGATTGCATGCTGACTGTTTATACCGAAGTAAATGACGTAGAAGCAATCAGAACAATGTTAGAAGGATATGCTGAAATTGAAGAAGTAAAAGTAGCAAATTCAAAGAGACAGTTCAGACGTTGGGTAGCCCGTCTTGATGATGATAACGGATATTGGGAAGAATGCGTTATGACGGATGACTTTTTACAGAACAGACTGGAATCCGGTTCCGTAAAATGTCGTTTCTCAACTGACTCAGAGGAGGTGCAGTAATATGATCGTAAAACATCCAAGAGAATATGTTGTTGATAAACTTCAATATGCATTAAATCCAAAAACGATTGCCGTAGTCGGAGCCAGCCGTTATTCTACAAAAGTCGGCTATAAAGTTGTTGATGGCCTTTTAACATGGGGATATAAAGGAAAGATTTATCCTGTAAATCCAAGAGCAGATAAAGTTGCCGGATTTACAGCTTATAAGACTGTAAAGGATATTCCTGATGAAATCGATCTTGCTTTTCTTGCTGTACCTGCACACATTGTTAAATCTGTTTTGGAAGATTGTGTTGAAAAGAAAGTTAAGATTGTTGTTATTGCCACAAGTGCATTTAAAGAAATCGGACGTGGAACACTGCAGGATGAACTCACTCAATATTGTCGTGATCATGAGCTGCCTCTGATCGGACCAAACCTTGTAGGAATGGGAAGTCCATACCTTAATTTCAACTGCGGATTTATCCCTTATCTTCCAATCAAAGGTCCTGTAGCAATGATTTCTCAATCAGGTGCCAACTTGCTTGCGGCACTTGGAACCTCACAGAAAGATCATTTTGGAATGAGCTTCTTCGTAGGACTTGGAAATAAAGCTGACGTTGATTTCTGTGAGTTTATATCCTACGCTGGAAGAGATGAAAACAGTAAATGTCTTGCAATTTATATTGAAGGACTGGATAGTCCTGATGCATTTATTGAAGCTTGCCGCAGTGTTGATAAACCAATCGTAACAATAAAAGTCGGTGGTTCAAAGATTGGTGAAAAAGCAGCATTTGCACATACTGCTTCTGAAAACAAAGGAACAAATGATGCATTTTATGATGATATTTTTGAAAAGGCTGGAGCTATCCGTGCGACCACATGGCAGGAATTCCTTGATATTTCCATGGCATTAGGAATGCAACCGGCACCAAAGGGTGACAATATCGTTATGATTACCAACGGTGGTGGTTCAGGTCTTCTCAGCTGTGATCACTTTGAACGTCGGGGAATGCCAATGCATGAACTGTCAGAGATTTCTCCTAATCTAGCTGGAAGAATCCGTGCATATATGCCAATGTTTGGTTCACCGCTTAATCCTGTTGATATTTCCGGAACAGCTTCACCTGTTCAGTATAAAGGTGCATTCACACAGGTAATGCGTGACCCGAATGTACATGGAATACTTGGATCCATCTGTCCGACAGCAGTAACAGATGTTCCGGCTGTAACAGATCTGGTTATCGATATTTATGAGACATACAAACATCTTGGAAAACCGTTCATTATGGAATGCCAGGGTGGTGAAGAATGTCAGGAAGCTATCATGAAGTTGAGAGATCATGGAATCCCAGCTTATCCGACTGCTGAACAAGCCGTAAATGCTATGGTTGCTCTCTACAAATATGGACAGATTAAAAATAAGAAATAAATTATGAGCAGACATTGTTACTGTTCACTCCCGTGTGAACAGCAATCAAACATTTAGATTATGATAGAAGTTGTATAAAAGACTACTTCTCTTCTATAAAAAGCTCTTATAAGAAAATGACACCTCTTTTAGGGGGTGTCATTTTCAATAGCTTTATTTTCTTTGAATTAAAATCTTACCCGCTCCCGATCCGGATGTTCTCCCGACCATCCGATCTGCGGTAAAGTCATCAACTGATACATATCATTTTCCTCTATTTCAAATCCGAAAACATCCAGATTCTGATGCATTCTCTCACTGGAAGAGGATTTTGGCAACGGTAACACACCGCACTGCAGAGCAAATCTGATACAGATCTGTGCGACAGATACCTGATATTTTTCTGCAAGTTCCATAAGAAATGGTTCCTTGAGAACTCTGGCTCGACCTATCGGACTCCATGCCTCGATCTGAATACCCATCTGTTTACAGAAATCAACTGCAGCCTTCTGCATATATCCTGGATGGAATTCTAACTGATTCACCATAGGAGTAATGCTTGTCCGCTCTAACAGATTGTTCAAATGATGTGGCAGAAAATTGCTGACACCGATTGCCCGTACCTTTTTCGACTTATAGAGATCCTCCAATGCCTTCCATGTCTCCACATCCAAATCTCTCCACTCTGCATTCAGATCAGAAGGTCTTGGCCAGTGGATCAGATAGAGATCCAAATAGTCTGTACCTAATCTTTTACAGCTGTTTTCGAACTCCTGCAAAGTTGAATCGTATCCAAGCTGATCTTTCCAGACCTTTGATGTCAGGAAAAATTCTTCTCGCGGAATTCCACTCTCGCGCACAGCTTTTCCTACTGCTTCTTCATTGAAATAAAAGGCTGCCGTATCAAGATGGCGATACCCATGTCGGATTGCTTCACTTATAATCGCTTCGTCGGTGTTGTCTGCGGCTTTATAGGTGCCAAACCCCACTGCTGGGATTTCCACTCCATTAGCTAATGTAAATGTATGTCTCATATGATGCTTCTCTTTCTTGTTATATAGATGCTGCGAATATTATTCAAATTCCACTGTTCCTGTCGGCTTTGGTGTGAAATCATAAAGTACACGGTTGATTCCCGGAACTTCATGTGTAATACGTTCTGTAATATGAACCATTAATTCGTGCGGAATCTCAGCAACAGTTGCTGTCATAACGTCAATAGAGCATACTGCGCGAACGATACAAGACCACTCAAAAGCACGTTTTCCATCCTTAATTCCTGTAGATCTGAAATCCGGAACAACAGTAAAATACTGCCAGATCTTTCCTCCTTAGTATCCTCTCAATATCTACAATGATTGTACCGTCTTTATGATTACACGTCAACACATTCTGACATAATTTGATTTATTTATCTTTCAAAAATATTACTGTACTCTTCTCCTTCCGCAATAATTTTTTTCTATCGTAAAAGTGACATGGCCATCCTGCGGTAGGTGTGACGTTTCCCCCTTATCGCCACGCTATAAGCTGTGATATTCTCCGGCAACGCCATCCCCATATATCCACTATCCCCAATATGATGGATATCTGCACCAGCCATCTTACACATGAGAGCAATCTGACGAACTGTAGCTTCATCTGCACCTTCCTGAGATGTTCCAATCGTTGTCATTGCCAACGCACCTTTTTCATGCGCTTTTCTTATAAGATTTCCCGCATATTCCATTGTGATTCCCGGAACTGTTCCCGGAGCCGGTAGCAGGATCACATCCGCGCCTGCATCGACAAACGCCTCCACATCCTTTTCTGTGAGGATCTTTTCTCCTGCTTCAGAAATAATTCCTGATGCATGCATTTTCCCGGCTGTCAAAATCACTCTGTCTCCAACTGCTTCTTTTAATCTGGAAAGGGCCTGTATAATTGCTTCATTATCTACGCCAACTCCCGGATTTCCTGTCAGAACAATCATATCTACGCCCATGTCTGCAGCTTTTCTTGCATTCTCTGCCGTAGCCTGACGGCCGGTTGTCAGATTCCATACGGATTCTTCCTGACCATCTTTTATCACAGCCGGCTCCAGATTAATCGCAACCATTCTTCCGGTAAGACGCTTCACCTCACGAATCGTATCTTCTGGTGATGTCTGCGGCAGTCCCTGAATTATCGGATCGTTTACATCAAAAATATTCAGCATGATCAGATCTGCTCCCAGAGATGCTACAAACTCTGCGTTAGTGATATTTACTAACATCGGAGTTACTGTTCCTATTGTCTCTGCTGCGAGCGTTCTTCCTTCACTGTCTGAAATAGCAGTCAGAAGTTCTGCCTTATTATAGGAAGTTAATTCTCTGGCCGTCGTATCTATCAGTCGTTTTAACATCGTTTTCTCTCCTTTTTGCAGTGTTTTGTTTTCATCAAAAGGTGTATGATTTAAGCTTTTTTCTTTGCATCATAACATTTTGTCAAATATCTGTAAAGGAAAGTATTTGATATCCTAAAAACTTTAGCGATTTAAAGCAGAAAATTGCTAAATTGTATTGTCGTATACAAAAACAGCTGTTATAATATTAAAAATGATAATCAGATAGGAATGGTGATAAAATGAGTCAGTTAGAAATATTAAGAGAGAGTCTTGGCCAGTGTGATGAAATCATCCTGGATGCATTGCTTATGCGTAATCGTATTGTAGAAGATATCATGGCTTATAAGAAGTCCAATGATCTTCCAATCTTACAGCCGGAACAAGAGGCCAAACAGAAAGAATGGCTGGAAAAAAGAATGGAAAAAAAACGTCATAAAGCTGAAGTAGAAGACGTATTTGGAAGCATCACAATGAACAGTAAAAGAATCCAGTCCAGAAAATTGTTTAACTATAATATTGTGCTTATTGGATTCATGGGATCTGGTAAAAGTACCATCTCAGAGTTTTTGAAAAACTCCTTTGCAATGGAAGTAATCGAGATGGATCAGATCATAGCTGAAAGAGAAGGTATGACTATTTCCGATATTTTTGAAGTATATGGCGAACAGTATTTCCGTAACCTGGAAACCAACCTTCTTATTGAAATGCAGTCCAAAACTAATGTCGTGATTTCCTGCGGCGGTGGAACTCCAATGAGAGAATGTAATGTCGTTGAGATGAAGAAAAACGGACGTGTAGTTCTTCTGACTGCCAAACCAGAAACTATTCTGGATCGTGTCAAAGACAGCCATGACCGCCCGCTGATTGAAAATAACAAAACAGTTCCGTTTATTGCCGATCTTATGGAGAAACGAAGAGAAAAATATGAAGCAGCAGCGGATATTATTATTGAAACAGACGGAAAAGATGAATTGCAGATCTGCGAAGAACTAATTCTCAGACTACGTCAGATGGATAATAAATAAAAACAGCTTATGAAATCGCATCTAAGATTCAGACCCAGAACAGGAGGAAAAAATGGAACAGAGAATTAAAGGAACAACAGGTTTATTAGCATTGATTGGAAGTCCAGTAGGACATTCAGGATCTCCTGATATGTATAACTTCTGCTTCCGTTATCACAATTTGGACTACAGCTACATGGCTTTTGACATCAA
Organism: Mediterraneibacter sp. 210702-DFI.5.30; assembly: GCF_020560115.1. Lineage (NCBI taxonomy): Bacteria > Bacillati > Bacillota > Clostridia > Lachnospirales > Lachnospiraceae > Mediterraneibacter > Mediterraneibacter sp. 210702-DFI.5.30. The sequence goes on along the minus strand of NZ_JAJCME010000018.1, from coordinate 23,327 downwards.
GGAAGATCAGGTACCGGCAGCATTGGATGCGATGCGTCTGTTCAAAATGAGAGGGTGCAATGTAACTATGCCATGTAAAACAGCAGCAGCCCAGAACATGGATGAGTTATCACCTGCTGCAAGAATTATCGGTGCAGTGAATACAATTGTTAATGAGAACGGAAAACTGATCGGACACATGACAGATGGTATCGGTTTTGTGGAAAATCTAAGAGACCATGGCGTAGATGTAAAAGGAAAGAAACTGGTGATTTTAGGTGCAGGAGGAGCTGCAACAGCCATCCAGGTACAGTGTGCACTTGATGGAGCAACATCCATTTCTATCTTCAATCCAGACGATCCATTTCTTGATCGTGCAAAAGGCACAGCTGCTAAACTGAAAAACGAAGTACCAGATTGTAATGTTCAGGTATTCTGTCTGGATGATCCGGGAAAACTGAAAGAAGAAATTGAAAAAGCAGATATTCTGGTAAATGGAACACTGGTAGGTATGAAACCTCATGAAGATCGTTCTCCAATCACAGACAAATCTGTATTTCGTTCCGATCTGATTGTATGTGATGTTGTATATAATCCGGAAGAAACAAAACTTCTTCGGGAAGCAAAAGAAGCCGGTTGTGCAAAAACGATCGGTGGAAAAGGTATGCTTCTGTGGCAGGGCGTTGCGGCTTATAAATTATATACCGGCTTGGATATGCCTGTAGAAGAATACAAGAAATATCAGGCAGAAAACCAAAAATAAAACTGCTCCCAGTTAAGCAAACAATAAAAATATCATAGAAACATTTATAAACAAAAGCAGCGGAAGTCCTTGATTTTTAAGGGCTTCCGCACTTTTTGACCAGTTCTTAAAAGCAGATGTAATGTATTTCCTGCTTTTCTGGTGCTTCATCTTAAATTATCTTTTATTTCCCTGAACCAGGCAGATACTTCCTGCTCCGCCACTGAGCAACAGTAGTATCATCCAGCAGAACAGTTCATTACTATCCGCTGTTTTCGGACTTTTTACTGAAGTTTTTGTTCCACTTGCCTGTTCTTTTTTCACCTCTGTTTTCACAGCTTCCGGCTGTTCCTTCGATGGTTGCTCCGGTACAGACGGTGTAACAGGCACAGATGGCTGTTCCGGTTCTTCTGTCTCTTTGGTTGTCTGGATCATATTCTGCTTTGCTGCACTTGCAGTAACTGCATCGGAACCCTGTTCAAAGAATTGAATCAACAGCTCTTCGCAACAGGAATATTCTCCGACCTCCGCTGCATCGGCAAGCTGTGGATAGCTGTCAGAGCCGGCAAGATAATTATTAACTGCTACAGTATACTCTTTTGTATCATCCAGCTCCTGCCCATCTTTTTGCACAGAAAGCACACGCTCCCCCGCCGGCTGTGCCGGATCGAAGCGGACGGTAATTCCACCAACCTGCAGATAACTTCCGCTGTCATTTGGCCACGCATCCCATTCACCACTGTCATTTGCAACAATACAGTTTTTCTGAATAGTAAGACTAGTCTCCAACATTTCCTTTATCTGTGTACCGGTCAATTTCTTTGTCACCACATAGTTTCCATAAGGACTGACATTGATAACATCTCCATACGTTACCGTTCCAGCAGCGATAGAAGCACGGATTCCACCAGCATTTTCAAAGGCTATATCAGCCCCTGTGGCAAGCAGGTACGCATCAGTTATGACATTTCCAAGATTTGTCTGTCCGATACGGATATGTTCCCAGACACCGTCCAATTCCACCGGTGAAGTACCGATAACACGATTCAGTTCTGTCTCGTTTTCCGCTTTGATTGTATCCAATACAGCTGTTACGGAAGCATCCTTCGGATAGTTCTGTGCTTCTTCATAATCGACAGTTGTTTTCTCATAATCCACATGCACACTTCCATCCTCATCCATAGTACAGTTCAGATCGATCAGCCCCACACTATTTAAATAATGTCCACTTTCCGATACATAGGTTTTTGAACCGTCCGGTGTCGTCACAGATTCACTGAGTTCAATATGCTCATGTCCACACAGCCACAAATCGACACCGTCCACCTGTGCAGCCACATTCTTTGGATCAAGCGTATGGGACAATGCGATCACCACATCACACCCTTCTGCCTTTAAAGTAGCAGCTTCCCTTTTTGCATAAGCTACTGCATCCTGAAAGTCCAATCCCTCCACATTAGATGGTGTTGTCTTATTTTTCATCTCCGGATCACTTACACCAAACACACCGATCTTCAGTGTTTTTCCATTTTTTGTAATCTCTTTTACAAGTTCATCCGTATCAAAAAAGGATGTCCCATCTGCATTTTTGATGTTACCGGATAAAATTTTGACATTAGCAATTCCACCAAGCTCTTTTAAACGCTCTTTTCCATAACTCCAGTCATGGTTTCCTGTGGTCATCGCATCATATCCACAAGCTTTCATCAGTTTTGCCACCGATTCTCCCTTTACTATTGTCGCAATCGGTTGTCCATGAAAGGTATCTCCGGAATCCAGCATCAGCGAACCGTCCGCTCCTTCCGTAAATGTCTGTGCAATTCCACTCAGTCGATCCATTCCAATCACCTGATTGTAATCGTCTTCCTCTACCCGCGCATGAATATCATTGGTATGTACGATTTTCACATCAAAAATTGTACTTCCAGATGCATTTCCATCCTGCGCCTGTACCGGCATTGCCCCAAATAATCCGAAAACTATCCCAAATGTCAGCAAAAGTACCGTTACCTTATTCCATTGTTTTTTTAATTTCTTCATCTTACTCCTTCCTTTAATGAAACGGACATTCGTAATCCACATTCACTACTTGTTCATGAAAACAGCCCATTATATGGTTTGTTTTCATATTGTTTCCTTTCCTTTTATTATATGTAAAAAGCTGTAAAATTCAATACCTGACATACAACATCCACGAACTTTAACTATTGTCCTAAAAGTACAAATTATCTTTCTGGAAAATAACACAGAAAGGATGCACTACGGTAACGTCTCCATTACCTTGGCACATCCTTTTGTATTATTTATTATTTTTTTGCTATTCTTCTTAATGACAGCTATGGCTTCCACATCCATGCTCGCCACATGTGTGTCCTTCCCCGTGGCTGTGCTCATGGTGAGAGCAATTCACATCCGGGTTGTAATCCAGTGTTTCATTAATGAAGGCTTCTACTGCTTTATCCGCATCTCCTGAAACTCCGCCGAAAAGCTTAATACCAGCTGCCGCTAACGCTGTCTGTGCACCGCCTCCGATTCCGCCACAGATCAGAACATCTGCATTCAATGCATTAAGAACTCCCGCCAATGCACCATGTCCGCTTCCATTCGTATCTACTACTTCTGAATGTACTACTTTTCCTTCCTCTACATCGTAAATCTTAAATGTCTCTGTGTGTCCAAAGTGCTGGAAAATCTGTCCATTTTCATATGTTACTGCTATTCTCATGATACCTTCTCCTTTTTCCACTGCATATTTTTTGTAAATTTCCTGTTTGTAACATCCTCCAAAGCTGCAGTTGCTGCTCTGACCGTCACAGATTCTGAAATCCCCACCCTCGATTCTAAGCGGATGTCCATCAATAAGTGCATCTGCTATCTTCTTCCTGGCAATCTCATAAATTCTTTGAACAGTTGTTCTTGCGACTTGCATAGATGCTGCGCACTGCTCCTGACTATAACCTTTTTGGTCCAAAAGACGGATTGTCTCGTACTCATCTACCGTCAGAACAATAGGTGTTTTTTTCTCAGTATTATCTGCCGGAAGGAATTCTAAAATATTGGGGAAATGGCAGACTTTTCTACATTTTACTGGTCTCGGCATAAACTGCTCCTTTCTCGCTTTTCTTATATAATAGCCCTATAAAAGGCATATGTCAATAATATTTATGACATATGTCAATTATATGATTGACGCATCTTAAAAAAGCAAGTATACTATGTTCGTAAAGGAGATAACTGTTATGAACTTCGAAAATTATTTTCCACTATGGAATGACTTAAATACAGCACAGAAAAAACTAATTTCAGACAATTTAATCACACAGGATGTAAAAAAAGGAACGATCATTCACAATGGAAACCTGGACTGTACTGGATTATTACTGGTTAAATCCGGGCAACTTCGAACCTACATACTTTCAGATGAAGGACGAGAGGTTACACTTTACCGTCTGTTCGATATGGATATGTGTCTTTTATCCGCCTCATGTATCATACGCTCCATTCAATTTGAAGTAACCATTGAAGCAGAAAAAGATACTGATCTTTGGATCATCCCTGCTGAAATCTATAAGAGCATCATGAAGGAATCTGCTCCCGTCGCAAACTATACCAATGAGTTAATGGCTACCCGTTTTTCTGATGTCATGTGGCTGATTGAACAAATCATGTGGAAGAGTTTGGATAAGCGTGTTGCTTCATTTCTTTTAGAAGAGACCTCTATTGAAGGAACAAACGAGCTGAAAATCACTCATGAGACAATTGCTAATCATCTTGGTTCCCACAGGGAAGTTATTACTCGAATGCTCCGATACTTTCAAGGCGAAGGACTCGTCAAACTCTCCCGCGGGAAAATCACAATCCTTGATTCGAAAAGACTAGAAACACTACAAAGATCATAAAACTGTTTGTTTTTAATAATCCATACCACATGCATATGACCTTTCGATCAGCGCACGGTCATTAATCACAGCATCATAGAAACGGAAGCCACCGGAAAAGTTGAATGTTTCATATCCATTTCCTTCCAGAATACGACTGGCAATATAACTTCGCAGCCCACTCTGGCATATCAGATATACAGGCTTTCCTTTCTCAACTTCATTGATACGTTCCCTCAGTTCATCTACAGGAATGTTTTTTAAATCCATTAATATGACCCTTGCTAAATTCATCTACCGTTCTCACATCCAGCAACACAGCACTTTTATCTTTGGAAATCTTATCCAGATCTTCCAAATGCCATTGTTTTAAAATACCTTTTGCTATATTGTCTATCATGAATCCGGCCATATTTACAGGATCCTTGGCAGAGGAATAAGGAGGTGCATATGCGAGATCCAAATCTTTCAGCTGGGTTGCCTTCAGCCCTGCATGGATTGCTGTTGCCAGCACATCGATACGTTTATCAACTCCTTCGTATCCAATAATCTGAGCACCAAGCAAACGATAAGTCTCTTTTTCAAAAACCACCTTCATGGTCATCACTTTTCCACCAGGATAGTAACCGGCATGACTCATAGGAGAAAGAATTACGGTATCTACATCTAACCCTGACTTTTTGGCATTAGTTTCATTAATACCTGTAGTGGCTGCTGTCATATCAAACACTTTGATAACGGAGCTTCCCTGACTACCCAAATAACGACTATCACCGCCACAAATATTATCAGCAATGATTCTTCCCTGTTTATTGGCAGGTCCAGCTAAAGAGATTAATGTATCATTGCCAGTAACATAATGTTTTACCTGAACTGCATCACCTGCAGCATAAATGTCTGGCACAGAAGTTTCCATTCTGTCATTCACTACAATACTTTCCTTGATGCCAAGTTCCAGACCAGCTTCTTTTGCTAATGCTGTGTCTGGTGTAACGCCGATTGCCAATACTACCATATCAGCATGAAGAGATAGATTATCTTTCAATAGAACCTCTACTCCATTGTCTTTTTCTTTAAATCCTTCTACTGTATAGCCCAATACCAGTTTTATTCCATGTTTTCTCATTTCATTATGGATCATGGATGCCATATCTGGATCAAAAGGATTCATCAGTTGCTCAGGTCGCTGGACAATTGTAACATCCATGCCAAGCTCCTTCAAATTTTCTGCCAGTTCCAGACCAATAAAGCCACCACCTGCCAATACAGCCGATTTTGGATGATTCTCATTAATATATTCCTTTATCCGAAAAGTATCTTCTACTGTACGAAGTGTAAAAAGCTTATCAATACCTACTCCAGGAAGTCTCGGCTGTGTTGGCTTTGCACCTGGAGAGAGGATCAGCTTATCATAGTTTTCTTCAAATATCTCACCATTCTCCAAATTTTTCACTGAAACAGTTTTACGATCCGGATGTATGGAGATAACTTCATGATGAATTTTCATATTGATATGAAAACGTTTTAAAAAACTCTCTGGTGTCTGTAATGTAAGTTCCTCCGGATCTGTGATCACGTCTCCAATATAATATGGAAGCCCACAATTCGCATAGGATATGTATCCAGATCTTTCAAACACAATAATTTCTGCATCTTCATTCAGTCTTCGTATTCTTGCTGCAGCTGTAGCTCCTCCGGCTACACCGCCTACGATTATTACCTTCATCTTATTTTTCCACCTTTCCTGAATAAGCAGCAATGCCACCGATCTTATTTCCTTGTCTTTTTTTTTATGACATTATTATAATCCAAAATTCATATGTTTTCTGTGATATCATCACATTCTGTACTGGCAGATACAAATTCAGAGAGCCTTTTCTAAATACAGGCAACAAAAAACGGGTAATCAAAGTTTGGTGCTAGAATATCCACAATAATCAATTTGTATGCAAGAGTATAATTGAAAATGGCTACAAATCCCATGTTTTACTGGGTTTGTAGCCATTTCCCTTTCTACTCACATAATCAGAACCGGCTTTATTACTGTTCCCTTCCTCATTGCCTCCATGGCACTGTTCACCTTCTCGAAGGGATAAAACCGAATCAGATTTTCCACTGGAAATTTTCCCTTTTTATACCACCTGATCATCTCCGGAATCATCTCCTGAGGAATAGAAAATCCTTCATCTGTACATTTCCATCCAAATCCGTCTATGGATCCGCCACCTACTCCGCAGGCGGTAGCATCCGGTTTTAAGACTTTTGACAGAACAGCTCAAAGAGTTATTTTACATACAGGAGCTCATAGTTAATGGATTTCCGGCTGAACAAAGTGAGATTGATTCTTTAGGCAAGAAAAAAGATGAGCTTACAACACAAATTAAAAAAGTAGTTTTAAGAGCCTCTTTAGATGAGATCGGCGGCGTGTATGATGATCTATTAAATGATCTGGAGGAGGAGCTTAGGGAGGTACAGCAAAAGTTAGCACAGATAACCTACAGAGAGGAGGCTATACAAGCAGATCACAGAGCCTTTACCAGCTATCTGGAGTATCTCAAGAGCTTTGATATAGAGAACCAGCGTAGAGGGCTTGTATTTGATTATCAGTTTATGAAAATGAGTTACTTTGAATTGATAGAAAAGGCTGATAATATTTTCCATCATGCCGCAATTCCATCTCTTTTTTTACATTCCACTGAAAATATTGAAATTTAATTTTCTTATTCTCTGCGATTGATGTATGAATTGCATCGACATTATAGTAAATACTTTCGTTCATTGTCTTAATTCTATCTGATACCCTTATTTGCTCCATTCTGCTTGTCAGCTCCTGTGTTTGAACCGGAACCGTTATTCTTGTCTGATCTTGTGTTGCTTCCACTTCTTAACCAGTGCATTTGCTGTTTTTAGGACTTATAGGAATATATATTGAATAATAAAGAAAAAAGCTGCTAACCTATTTTTTATAGACTAACTGCTCGTATTGTTCGAGCTTTTCAAATACTAGCCTACTTATTTCTGTTCAATAATTGATTTATAGTAATTACCAAAGTCAGCAAGTGAATTAACAATTGGAAGCATTTCTTTTCCAAGTTCCGTTAATCCATATTCTACTTTTGGCGGCATCTCCTGATAATCATGCCGATAAGCAAGACCGTCATCCATCATTTGTCTTAAACTATCTGTCAAAACCTTTTGTGAAATACCATCTATACTTCGTTGTAGCTCATTGAATCTCCATGGACGCTCTTTCAAGTTACGCAAAATCAGCAGTTTCCATTTTCCTCCGATGAGAGATACTGCTGTTGCAACTGGGCATTCCGGTAATTCTTCTTTTGCTCGCATAATTCTCACCTCCAAGTCTATTGTAATACATTCAATTTTGAATGTACAGTTACAAAAAGGTGCGTACTTGTTTTTGCATATGTCTCACACTATACTAATACCACGCAACCCTGAAACTACAAATTAACTATGGAGGTATTATTATGGCAAATTACACAAAAACAACTATTGGAAAGGAAAACCGAATTGAGCTGCATGAAAAGTTGTCTTTAACAGGTGCAGAAATCAGTTTAAATGAACTACCTGCAGGAGCAAATGTCCCATTTGTTCATTCTCATAAAGAAAATGAAGAAATCTATGGAATTCTTTCAGGTAACGGCAAAGCCATAATTGATGGAGAAGAAATCAGCCTTTCAACTGGAGACTGGCTAAAAATCGCGCCTGCTGCAAAGCGTCAGTTTTTTGCATCCGATATTTCCGGAATTACTTATATCTGCATTCAGGTAAAAGAAAATTCTCTGGAACATTTTACAGCAGAGGATGCCGTAATCGGCTAAATTAAAAGTATTTATTTACAGAAATGCACAGCTCCCGATAAGCTAAGAACTGTGCATTTCTTCTTTCTTCAATTTTACGATTTCTCAATTTTTCAAACTTGAAGTTTTCAATTCTTTTCAATTCCATCTGGCATATGATCTTTCTCAGTTATCTTACGAATAACCCGGCATGGATTTCCAGCTGCCAGACTATAAGGTGGAATATCTCTTGTTACAACACTTCCTGCACCAATTACACACCCTTCTCCTATGGTGACACCACCGCAAACAACTACATTAGATGCCAGCCAACAATTATCTTTTATAGTTATTGGTTTCGCATATTCAAGATTATAAAAACTACCATCTTCTCTCTTTCGGATATTGCGTTCTTCAGGTAATAATGGATGCATAGGAGTTGCCAATGTAACATTTGGACCAATCATCACATTATCGCCTATATGTATTTCACATACATCTAAACATGTAAAATTAAAATTAGCAGAACTGAATTTTCCAAAGAAAGTATTGCATCCGTAATCAAAATAAACAGGTGCCTGCAAATACGGAAGCTCCTCTGTTGTTGGCAGTAATTCTTGCAATATCTGTGCTTGCTCTTCTGGCTGATCTTCATCTGTCAAATTGTATTTTCTTGCTAATTTACGCGCATTCAGGCGTAGTTGCTCCAATTCTTTATCTGTTGGATCGTATATCTCTCCACTTAGCATTTTTTCTCTTTCAGTCATTTCCAATAGCCTCCAAATTTTGATTTGTTACTCGCATGATATCGTGTTTTTTCTTCAATTACAGCACTTTTTAACGTAAAAAGCGTTTTTATATGATGCAGCCAACGACAAGGAGTCTTAGTAAGTGAAATATCACAACACTTCTCTATGATCCTATGTCTATAACTAAAACTAATCTTGTTGTCTTATGATTTCTGATATTATCGACAGCAACTTATCAACCTGGATTGGCTTTGCGATATGACCATTTTCAATCTTATCAAAACAGTTAGACCAGTCACATTTCACATATTCAAATTTCCATCCGGTATAGCCCGCCAGAGCCTGCATGAGTTCGTAACCATATCCTCGTCTTACACCGTTTTTATCAGCATAATTGAAGGTATCCTCAAATAAACAGCTTATCGCCCCTACAAATGTAAAGTTATCAATTAGCGAAATCCAACAACTCGATTAACTTATCGAGAAATGCCTCTTCCCCCCATGTATTAATTTTGAAAAATACAGCTTGGCTTCCTCCCGCTGTAATTGCGGAAAGTTGAACTGGATCTTTGTCATTTTGAAAAAGTGTAATGTTAAGACTCACTCTGTTTCCTCCGGCATAGCTGTAACGCTCAAAAACACGAACGCTACAACGCGCAGTTCCACTTTGAAAGTCACTGGCATCTTCTAACGTTGCTGACATACTGCCATTTATTATTCCGTTCTCAATTTTGGAAAGTAACTGTTCAAAATCTTCATTTATATATCTTTCTATTTTTGCCATACCCAACACCTTCCTCTCAACTATCTACACTGAAATCTAGAGCACTATTTACTTACCTGTTTTTATTTCATTTTAACTTAGCAAATGTTATAAGTCAATTTTTAGGTTATTTTGAATTTTCTAAAATTCTTTTCTCTCACCCTGTATTTTACCCTTTCATCTTTTGTATATGTAAGAGGGTTTGTAGATTAGGATACAAACAACTTTAGATGAATGTTTTTATAAACAATTTCCTTCAAATCAGGTCCCCGTCCAACGGGTGGTTCATTATTTCATCCATCTCATAAATTATACTTTTTTCAATTACCAAATCTCCTCCTGTTGCAAATAATTTAACTTTATAAAAATCTTCCGGAAAAAGTAAGTTTGACATAACAACCTCTCCGTTATTAATAAATAATTCACTCTGAGAAACATCCATTAGAAGTTTTATCGTTAAAAACTCCTGTGTAAAATCTACAGGTGCTTTATATTTTCCTGTTGAAATTTTAATTCCAAACGTTTGCGCATGAATCTTTTCAATCGGATAAGATATATCTAGTTCTAGTACTTCTTTCTTATCGCACAGCGTCCACTCTTCATCCGCTCCCATCTTTATGTTCTTCATTTCATGCTTATTTGTTCTTAAACACTCCATTTCTTTAACAGGTAATTGCTTTAAAATATATTTTTTCTCTTTTTGCACTAATTTCAATTCACGGACACAAGACATCTGACCCTTGAACGGACTTGTTGGAAGATAATCTCTGTATTGCCAATTATCAGCCCATGCAATCATCAATCTTCTGTCTTTAGGTACATGATTCCACGTAACTCCAGCATAAAAATCTTTTCCATAATCTATCCAAAGACCTTTCTCTTGGTTTGAATCTGCTATAAATTTTTGACCGTCGAATTCTCCCACAAAATACTGCATTCCTGTTCCACCTGCTGGAGATCCATCATTAACACTTACTGTTAAAACCCATTTCTTTTCTTCTGTTGTCTCAACTATCATTGGGAAAAGATCTGGACATTCCCATACCCCCGTATGACTTTCTTGATTTCCTTTGAAAGAAGATATTTGATTCCAATGAATTAAATCCTTTGATTCATACAAAAGTACACAATCTCCACCTGAAAGAATCATAACCCACTTTTCTTCATAGCGAAATACTTTTGGATCTCGAAAATCTTCTCTTGAATCTGTTAAAATCGGATTTCCAGAATATTTTTCCCATGTACGCCCTTTATCATAACTAAACGCTACTCCCTGACTTTGCCTTTTGGTTTCATGTTCACTATAAGTAAAAAATGCTACCATTCGCTGATTTTCTTCATCCACAACCGCACTACCAGACCAGATTTGTCCAATTTTATCTGGTGCAATAGCTTTAGGTAGTCTCTTCCAACGCACTAAATCTTTACTTACTGCATGTCCCCAATAAATCTGCTCGTTAATATTATACTGATGAAAAAGATGATATTCACCCTTATAATATACCAATCCATTCGGATCATTTATAATATAATCTTCTGCTGAAAAATGTATTTTCGGTCTGTATTTTTCCATTTTAACACCTTTAGGCATTCATCCAGCTCCGATGAATGCCTGTCTTTCTATCACTTCTTAAATTTATTTTTTTAATTCAACAAAATCTGCTTTCAACTGATCTACCATCTGATCAAATGTATATTCTCCACTGAAATATCCTTGGAAATCTGCTGCAGCTTTTGATTCATACCCTGAAGGAAATCCTCCCATTACCCATGGAAGTGTCTTCCCTTCATCAATATATCTTTTTACTTCTTTTGACAACGTATCTGTGATTTCAACATCAGTCTCTGTTTCAGCAGAGGTCCTGTACCTTTCGGTGATATCATTATTGCTTCGCTCTTCCCGTAGGAGTCTTCGCCTGCACGAGCCGGATTATCTCCGGTAAGCATGTTCCTCAAGATGTATCAGCTCCCTCAATTGTCAAGGTGCAATCGGAAGAACTGTCTGAACCTCTTTTACGTTTGTGATTTTTGGAAATCAGAGGATTTTCAATTTTCCTTCCTTGTACTCTGTCTGTATTGGGAGCCACAAAATCGGACATGATTTTAGAACTTTTTTGAAATTATTTTTTGAAGTGTAAAAAGACAGAAAAAAAGATGCCAGGATTTCTCCTGACACCGTAGTGACTGTGCCAACTTCGTGCCCAGTGGGCACAAGGTTGGTTGTATTATTCTTCATTTCCTAATGATATTGGTTCTTTCTTTGTTTTCTTGTTTTTAGATATCATCTTATGACCTGTATAAATAGTACTGGAAATCTGGAATATCCTTCTTTTTAATATTTTTCTGAGGATAAAAAAGTAATTCCACCTCTTTTGGTGGCATCATCTGGAGTTCTTCAATCGGAATTCCTCCCACGTGATAACGTTCCATAATCAAAGATAATGTTCCGGATCCAATCTTATACCGATCCATGCTAGAACTTCTTAATTTTTATATTATATTGGCTTGAATCCTTTTCCACGCACTTCATTCGATTCCATTATAACAAGAAACGCTGATGAATCTACTTTCTTTACAGCTTCTTGAATCGTATACATTTCTTTATTGTTACATGCACACATTAATACTTCTTTTTCACGTCCTGTATAACTTCCTTCTGCCTTAATCAAAGTTGCCCCTCGTTGTGATAGCTCATCAATTTTTGCCGCAATTTGTGGTCCCTTTTCTGTTACAATCAAAGCAAGTTTTCCAGCATCAACGCCATACATTAGCTTATCTACGACAAATGATAGAATATACGTTCCAATTAATCCATAAATAATCTTATCAATGTTTCCATGCATCAGAATTCCACCAATAATTACAATAATAAAATCCATAACAATGATAATTTTTCCTATAGAAATATGTGGCTTTGCCTTGTGTATTGCCATCAAAACAAAATCTGCTCCACCTGTAGAGGTATCTCTCATATAAATTATTGCATATCCGATTCCTGAGAATACACTCATACAAATACAAGATAACATCATATCACCTTGGTAAATTGGAAACAATGGAACAACCCAGTCCATCAGTATATTAGAAATTAACATTGTCTTTATTGATCTTAAAAAAAATTGTTTTCCCAACAACTTGTAACAAATTAAAATAATTGGAATATTCAAAATTGTCGTCATTGTACCAATTGGAATTTTCCAAAAATAATAAAACACGATTGCAATACCTGATATACCTGCTACCGGAAATCCAGATGCCACTGCAAAATTATAGACTCCAATCGCAATGAAAAAACCACCTACAATATCAAGTAAAATATCAATTAAAAATGTCTTTACCTTTGATTTCAATGTGAGTTCCTCCCTATTACGGAATCTTATTTCTTTTGCATCACAATACATTGATATGTTTGCAGTATTATTGAACCTGTAAGGATTTCATCAGTAATCAAATTTGTATAACATTCATTCAAAACCATCTTCACAGGATGTCTGTTAAAATTCTGAAGAAAATATACATCATCTTTCTGTTCTTTTCCACTTCTTTTTGAAACAGTAACTCCATAAGGTAATGTTTCCGTCAAATTTGCTTCCACATTTGCTTCCTCAATTACATCGCCCAAAAATTCTTTCAAAAATTCCAGATCTGGTTGAACAGCAACATAGTAAGCTTTTCCTTTGCCATACGCATTTTCTGTAATTGCTGGAGTATTTACATTGTAATCTTGCAAGTATGTTCCCAACGGCTTTGCAGTTTGAAGTGTCACAACTTCTCTTAACACACCGGCTTTATATACACCGTCTTTATAGGAGAAAGTATTTGGAAAATATTCATTCCCCACATCAATCTCATCAACTGATAATCCTAGCAATCTCTCATGTGGTCTCTCTCCAATAAAACATAAATCTGTTTCATTTACTACTCCACTCCAATAAGTTGTTACATATATTCCCCCTGCTTCCACGTATGCTTCTACTTTATGAATATACTCTTTTTTATGCAAGTATAAGGTCGGAGCAACCACAAGCTGATAATCTAACAACTCTCGATCCATGGAAATTATATCAACTTCAATTCCTTTTTCCCAAAAAACCCGATAATATTTTAAAAGTTCTTCCGTATAATCAAATTTTCTCGATATTGCTTGTGCGTCAGAAAGAGCCCACCAATTTTCCCAATCCATAATAATAGCTACCTTCGCCCTATTACATGTACTTAGTATTTGACTGCTTAGCTTTTCTAGATCTTTGCCAATCCAAGCAACTTCTTGAAAAACTCTATTCTTTTCTGACGCATCATGACCAACAACCGCTCCATGAAACTTTTCACTCGATCCTCTGCTTTTTCTCCATTGAAAATAAAGAACACTATTCGAACCTAACGCAATTGCCTGCATTGAAGATAAGTAATTCATCCCCGGTCTTTTTACATTATTTTCCTCATCCCAATTCACAAGTGATGGTGTTGATTCCATCATCAAAAATGGCTTCTTCTGAAATCCTCTCATCTGGTTATGCATAAAGGCTGCCCACACAGCAATCGGTACTTCATCTTCTTTTGTATGCCAACTCGGATAAGAGTCCCAAGAAATCACATCCAACTCCTCTGCCCATTTATCATAATTCAATGGTGAAAAATACATCATCATGTTTGTTGTAACTGGAAGATCCGAATATGTTTTAACAGCTCGAATCTCTTCTCTACAAAAGTCCTGTAACTGTTCGCTCACAAATCTTTTCCAGTCCAATTTCAAACCGTGTAATTCATCCTCTCCCCTCGGAGAAGGTGAATGAATCTGTTCCCAATCGGTATAAGTATGACTCCAAAACGCACTCCACCATGCATGATTCAATGCATCCAATGTTTTGTATTTTTTTTTCAACCATTTCCGAAATGCTTTTTGACATTCTTCGCAATGACAAGAAGCATCCCTAAAATTTCCTCCGTATTCGTTTGATATATGCCAAAGAATTACTCCTGGATGTTTTCCAAAGCGTTCTGATAATTTCAAATCCAACTTTCTAGTTTTTTCTCTCATAACAGCAGACGTGTAACAAAAATTATGCCTTTTTCCTGGTAAATTCTGTATCCCGTTTTCATCTGTCTGCATTACTTCAGGATATTTTTGAGTCATCCAATTTGGCATTGCACCTGTTGGTGTAGCTAGATTTGTATAGATGCCATTGTCATATAAACGGTTAATAATTTCTTCTAAATAGTCAAACTGATATTTTCCTTCTTCTGGCTCTAAAAATGCCCACGAAAATATTCCTAGTGAAACATTATTTACATGCGCTAATTTCATTAACCGGATATCCTCTTCAAGAATATCCGGTCTATCTAACCATTGTTCAGGATTATAATCTCCACCATGCAGAAGACCTGGCATATTTATTTTTTTATATTCCATTTCTAATCCCTTTCTTTATAGATATCATTTATTATTTTACAGCTCCAGTAATACCTTCTGCAAAACTCTTCTGTAAAATAAAGAATACTAAGGCGGTAGGCAATGTACATATTAAGACTGCCAACATAAGCATTCCATAGTCTGTTACATATCCCTCTGTCAGATTTGCTACAACCATTGGCATTGTCATGCTCTTGGATTCTGTCATGATTACTTTCGGCCACATATAACTATTCCAAGCATTCATAAATGTAATAGTCATAGCCGCTGCATATGTTGATTTCATTGTAGGAATAAACATCTGAAAGAAGATTCTAATTTCCGAAAGTCCATCTAATCTGGCAGCTTCAATAATATCAAGAGGAAATGATCTTGCACTCTGCCGAAACATCATGATTAAAAATGGAGTTGATACCGTTGGTAAAATGAATCCCAACGCACTATTTAACATTTTCATTTTTGCAACCATCTGAAACAATGGGACCAATGTCGTAATAAATGGAACCATCATTGCAAGAAGAATCACATCCATCACGGCATCTTTTGCTTTATCATGATAAATTTCAAATCCATATCCTGCCAAGGAACATATCACCATCGAAACTATTGTAAGTAATATTGCATATTTAAATGAATTGACCAATGCAGCCCCTACATCTTGATTTGCCAGCAGATTTTTGAAGTTTTCTCCCAAATGAGAGCCAAACGATAATACACCTTTTGATACATCCACACTTTTGTTTGTGGATGCACTTACCATCCAGTACAAAGGAAATACTGAAATAAAAGTAACCAAAATCAAGAATGCATACATTCCTATATTTTTCATTTTTTTAATCACGTTTATCACCCACCCTCATTTGTATAAATGCTAATACTGCAACCAACAGTAATATGAAGAAGGACATCGCTGCTGCATATCCAAAATTCGGCACATACTTAAAACATAAATTATATATGTAATGTGACATAGAGATTGAAGCATTCGCAGGACCTCCATCGGTCAAGTTAACTGATTCATCAAATAACTGTAATGTTCCATTTGTTGACATTATTGCTGTTAACAAGATAGTTGGTTTTAATAATGGAACAGTAATCTTAAAAAATGTCTGTATTGCTGATGCTCCATCAATTTTTGCAGCTTCGTATACTGAATATTCAATGTTTTGCAATCCAGAAAGGAAAAATACCATATTATATCCTGTCCATCTCCACAAAAGACCCAATAAGATAACCATTTTTGCCGCAAATGGTTGTGTCAAAAAATTATATGGTTTATCCAAAATTCCAATATTCACTAGAACATAATTTACTAATCCATTATTTGCAAACAAAGACCGAAAAATAATTGAATACGCAACCAATGAAGTTGTACACGGCACAAAAATCATTGTTCGGAAAAATCCTTTAAACCGTAAGTCTTTTTTATTTAGAATACAAGCTAACACCAACGCTACTACAAGCATAATGGGCACTTGAAGAATGAAATAAAAAAATGTGTTTTTTATTGACTGAATAAATACATCATCTTGAAACATTCTGATGTAATTTGTAAATCCAGCCATCTGCATATTTCTACCTTTCCCCGTCTGAAAAGATAAAACTAACGCTTTGATCATTGGCCAAAAACTAAACACCGCAATCAAAAATGTTGCTGGTGCCAAAAAAGCCCATCCTGTTAAATTATGCTTTTTTTCCAACGTCATTTTTCTTAGTTTGTTAGACACAAAAACTCCTCCTCTCTATCCATAAGGGTGATGGTTCTACATTCCATCCCCTTGTATGATAGGAATCTCTTTTACTGTCCCATATTAAAATTAACAGTATCTTCCGTTTTTTTAAGCTCTTTCTCTAAATCTGCACCATTTGTAATATTTGTTGTCGCAACAGAGATTGCGTCTCTTGCTTCATTGAAATATGGCCCCGTAATAATAGAAGGAACTTTTGTTGAATAGTCAACTATTTTTTCAAACACTGCATCACCAGAGAAAAATTCATTCGGTACTGCATATGCATCAGAATCTCCTGCTGGTGTCCATGTAGAAATTGCTCCACAAGAGAGAATATTATCATATAACTCTGTACTTCCAGCAAATGTAGACGCAAGAAAATCTTCTGCTAACTCTACGTTTCCACAATTCCCTGAGATTGCCCAGGAAGAACCTCCATTATTTGAATAGTTTGTGGCACCCTTTACATTTGTAAGTTTTGGAATATTTGTAATAGCCCATTTTCCTGACTGATCCTCAGCTGTCTGAATTGTTCCCATAATCCAACACCCATTAATCACACCTGCAACTTCACTGTTCACCATTGAGCCAGTGTATTCATCCCAGTTATTTACTTCCTGTAACACACCTGAATCTTTCATTTTACAATATGTATCAATTACCTTCTTTAAAGTGTCATTTTTTGCAATATTCGCTGTTCCATCTTCATTAAACAAAGATGCTCCTGCAGACTGTAACATCATCGTAAGCAAATCACATTCGCCTGCTGTCGTTGTCAATAATGGTTTTCCTGTTTTTTCCAGTACTACTTTGCCTTTTTCAATCCACTCATCCCAAGTAATATCTGTAAAATCTTCTAAAGTCATTCCAGCTTCTTGCAAAATATCTGTACGATAACAAGCAATTGCTACTCCGTTGTCAAAAGGCACTCCATAGTGTTTTCCATCTACAACAGAAAAATCTGTTTTACCAGGAGCAAATTCTGAAAAATCAATTTTCTTTTCAGAAATTTCTGTAAATATATCTGGATAAGATATTACATTTTTTTGGAATGACTGGTCAGACATCAAAAAAACATCTGGCAATGTGCTTAGATCTCCTGATATACCAGCCGTAGTAAGTCTAGACTGTACATCTACATCTCCAACTTCGACAATATCAATTTTCACATCTTGATGATCTTCTTGATAAATTTTTGCAGCTTCTTCCATTGCAAAAATATTAAATGTTTTGTCCCAACACCATACTGTAATTGTATTATCGTCTTTATTGCTTTCACTTTGATTTCCGCATGCTGTAATACCAATTGCCATCGTAGCTGCCAATAAAATTGCCACTATTTTTTTTCTCATTTGTTATATTCTCCTTCTACCATGCCCCTTTATACCCTATTGTTACCGCACTATTCTGAGCTCCTGCTTCCATCGAATCTTGAACATTCAATCCATTCAAAATCCCATATAAAAATCCGGCAATAAAACTGTCGCCTGCACCCATTGTATCAACAACTTTACACTCTATGATTCCAAATCGATACCAAGAATTCCCATCATACCCAATGCTTCCATTTTTCCCCAATGTTGCAATAATGACTTTAGGTCCTTTTTGTTGCATTGCTTTCATGAATTCCTTTAATTGTTCCGTACAATTTTCTTTTTCTTTTAAGCCCATGCTATGATATTTCTGTCTAAACTCATTGCGTGATTCCTCGTCAAAAGAGAAGAATGCATATGTCACATATGGAATCGCTTTCTCAACAATTGGATTTGCAAATTTATTGGCAAAATCAAATGCAACTGGAATTTCTTTCGAAATAAGTGGAAGCTCATCTTCAATCATTCCCCAAATTCCTGTAACCGCTAAATCATGTTTCTTTATAAAGGAAATGTCTTGTTCTCTTAGCTTAAAGTCTGCCAAAACACCTTCTTCATATTTTCCAAACACTCTATCTCCATCTACAATGTCAACATGTGTAACTGCGGTTTTTCCATCCAGCACTTGAATATGAGAAGTATCGACTCCTTTATTTTGAATTGCACTTATCATGATTTTTCCGAATGAATCAGTTCCAACAGCACCTGTATAAGAACTTTCTCCACCTAATCGTTTTATGTATACAGCAACATTCACTGGGTTTCCCCCTGGATATGATTCATTCAATGAATCATAATAATCAATACAATTATCTCCTATTGCTGCTACTCTTATCTTTCTGTCCATTTTGCCACCTTAATAGTCCAGACATCTGTAATATCTTCTGATTTCCATAGGATGACAATTGACTTTTTCCATATGTACATCAATTCTCTGTGTTACCGCATGCATCACTAAATGTGATATATATCCTCTGTACTCTGGACTAATTCCTTTTAATTCAAATTTCTTGGTATCAATAATATTGTATTTTCCACAAATGCGTGGCAAGAAGTTTGCAACGCGCTCGCTCAATGATCTCTGAGAATCTTCCCCAATAAATACTGTAACTGGTGTATCTTTGTCAATTATTTCTAACATTCCATGGAAAAATTCTGCACTGTGGATAGATTTTGTACGAATCCAATGCTGTTCTTCCCAATAACACATTGCATAAGAATATGTGGCACCATACTGATTCCCAGCCCCAATAAAATAATGAATTTTGTCGTCCTTATGACGATTTGCAAATTCTTCTCCGAAAGCATCTGCTTCCTTTTCAACTTCCACAAGTGCAGTTGCCAAATACTGATCCAACTCCTTGTATAAATCCTCATATTCTGGAAATTCTCCTGCATTGTACATAAATCTATCTGCTACCATATAAAATTTCAATTGTTCATTGGCAGGATATGTAATCACATAGTCTACAAGTTTTGCAAGTTCTGCAGTAGCAACATCAATAAAACCAATCACCCTTGCTCCACTCTTCTGTGCTTTTTTTACTCCATCTACGATTTCAGAAGTTGTTCCTGTAACAGACGAAATAATTACAATAGTTCCTTCTCCAACTTTTTTATTTCCAGTTGTCAAATACTCTGCTGCGTTTTCAACAAAAAATGAAAGTTTTGATTTTTCTTTCATATGAACCTCTGCCTGGAGGCAAGATGCATATGTTCCACCGATACCGAGCCAACAAATATTCTTGTATCCTTCTTTACAAATCCCATCAATCAATTCATTAATTTGATTTCTCAGAGCAAGCGCTCCATTCACACTTTCAATCTGTTTCTGTTCATTAAATTTCAACATAGTGTTTTCCCTTTCCCTTCTTTTATATTGGTGACTATTTTTAAATTTAATATACCACTTTTTTCATTTTTTTCAATATTTCACGCAAAGAATATTAAATATTGTTGTATTTTTATAAATATAAATGCTTTTTTTTATACACAATGCATATATTTCTTTTATTCTGGTATGAAACGCATTTCAAGTTTACTATACCAGTTTTTATATTTATTTTTTATTTATTCATTTCTTTTTTCCTTTCCATTTGCTTTTTAAGAACTGACAACGTATAATTTGATTATAATTTACAAGTAAATTATAATATTAGGAGTTCTTATGAAAAAAAATTTATTAACTTTAGATGTTGCATTATCAAAAGAAATCAAATACATGCTAAAGGAAGAACACTATCTTCCAGGTGACAAACTGCCTTCGGAACGAAAGCTGGCAGAGCTGTTTCATGTACAACGCTTAACTGTTCGTGGAGCCTTGGATCTGTTACTTCAAGATAAAACAATTATCTCAAAACCACGAAGTGGTTATTACGTAGCACCTAAACGCATTTTACAATCCATTCGTAATTTTTCCTTACATTCAGAGGAAGATAGCGGACAATTAACTTACGAATTATATGATTTCAAAAAAATAGAAGCAGATAACTATCTTGCAAGCGAAATGTTACTTCCTGAAAAATCGAAAATATACAAAATTGTTTGGCTTTATTCAGATGATACTCAACTAATTTGTATCAATACAACTTATATTCCTGAATATATCTATCCAGATCTCACCCAACAAATTGCTGCTTCTGCTCCTGCAATTGATTTGATTACAAACAATTGTCAAATAACCTTGGCAAAATCGAATCAAAAAGTCACCTTACTTTACGCAGACACAAAGACTGCTCAAATTTTAAATATTCCTGTTGATAGCCCTTTAATGAAATACAAAGGGCTCATGTATGATAAACAAGGACATCTTGCAGTCTTTTTTGAAAATAATATGCTAATTGATCGTTTTGGTTTTATCAGGGAGGTAGTTTTATGAGCAATGATGATGTATTAGCCGCACAAATAAAATCTAGTATCATTACAAAAATTAAAACACAGGAATATCTTCCTGGGGAGTTGCTTCCTAGCGAACGGGATTTTGCAACAATGTATAGTGTAAGTCGGTATTTGATTCATGACATCTTTGACGAATTAATTAGCCAACATTACTTAATTCGCGTTCAAGGAAAGGGAACTTTTGTCCGCAAACCCGAACAAAATCGAGTTGCTTTAGGAGTACTAAATGAATCAAAAAATGCCAGCTTTACCTCTTTAGTTCGTAACTTTGGTATTGAAATTTCCAATAAATGCTTAGGCACAGGTATAATCAAAAACAAAAAATACTTTGCAGATAAACTTGGACTTTCTGAAGAAGATGAAATATATGGTATTCATCGAATTCGTCTTGGAAACAAGGAACCTCTTGCAATTGAGTTTACCTATGTTCCTATTCATTTTTTTTCAGATATCGATAATTACAATTTTGAGCACATATCGCTTTATGATTATATGAAATCCAAAAATCATTTGCCTGTAAAATTTAATGAGACAATGATGATGGTAGAAGCTGGCGAAAAACTTCAAAAGCACCTTCATCTTCCAAGTGCCAC
The DNA here is from genome assembly GCF_020560115.1 of Mediterraneibacter sp. 210702-DFI.5.30. Taxonomy (NCBI): domain Bacteria; kingdom Bacillati; phylum Bacillota; class Clostridia; order Lachnospirales; family Lachnospiraceae; genus Mediterraneibacter; species Mediterraneibacter sp. 210702-DFI.5.30. The sequence continues at coordinate 1,412 of NZ_JAJCME010000018.1, read as the reverse complement.
CTCTATCGTCAACTATATTGAATTCATAGGATACGATGAAAATGGTAATTTAGTTGAATATACAGAAAGTTATTCACGCCCTGATAAACTTGAAGTGCGCTTTGTCACAAATGATATCTAAATTAACTTTAATTTTACCATTTAGTATATGTATGCACCATAAACAAAACAAGATAGAATATACACAAAATAATCTTTTGTTAGGGGCGGGGAAAATTGACCACCTAAAGCCGCTTAGAATTAACCATTTTTAGTCAGATAGAAAAGTCATTGTATTTTTCTCTTCGTGTTCTAAAATGATGTATGCCAATGCATCAGTAGAAATCACAATGGAAGAAAAACACAATGACTTAACTGAAATAATAGTCTGATAAATGACATTCACTGGCTCCTGCACGTTCATATCACTGTCGAGACTTTCTCCCTTTGACAGCTTGCATCAAATGTATCTTTAATAACAAGAATCGTTTCCATAAGATTCTGGTTGTGAATAACTATTTTTTAAAATAAAATATTTTTTCTACGAATTGCACAATACTACATGGTTTTAGGTGGATCCTTCAGTTCTTTGATCGGATATTTTGCAACAATGGACAATCCTTGCATTAACATTTGAAACTGCTCTGGTGTAATTTCCATAGCTTCTTCTTTTGTACGCGGCCAGCTAAAGCCACCGATGTTCAATCTTTTATAAAGAAGCAAGAATCCATCGCCTTCCCAAACGAGCCCTTTGATTCGATCGGTGCGTTTTCCGCAGAACAAGAATAAGATATGCTTTTGAAAAGGATCCAAGTCAAACTGAAATTTAATAGTAGATGCCAAACCATCAATCCCACGCCGTAAGTCTGTATACCCTGTAGCAATAAAATTTTTTTCAAATCCAACAGCATCATTAAGCATGGAGAAGACCTCCAACCTTGTTTAGAAGTTCTTCCGTAGCTGTATTTGATATTTCAATTGAAACAGCGCCTCTTCGGATAACAACATCCGGTTTAAAAGGACTGGTAGATGAACTTGCTTGATCAGTCATTTTGATTTCAATAAAATCTGTAGTTGTTGGAGTTGGATTCTCTTGACAGCAGGCGTTAAGGTGCTCTCTAATGTAGTAAGGTATGCTTCTTCTCGGAGAATTCGTTGCCAGTAAAAAAAGGATTTGTCCGAAATGCCATGTTCTCGACACCAGGTCGTTTTAGGCATTCCACTAGCAAGACATTCTTTGATGATACTTGTCCATTGTTCACACCGGACTTTATAAGTTATTTTATCCATGAGATTATCCTCCCTCTAAAAAACCTTAGATTTTTTAAAGTAATTATCTCATGAAAACTAGCAAAAATCGTGGTACCTACTATTTACCGGTTCTTTCCATTGTTAGTTGAATTCACAGCGAAAGTGCTCGTGTAAAAGCACTT
>NZ_JAJCME010000179.1:0-234 GCF_020560115.1 Mediterraneibacter sp. 210702-DFI.5.30 | reverse complement strand
ATAGCCCTTAACCTCGCCGTGAGCCGTACCATCAGCGACGATGTAGCCAACTGGCCCATTGCCTTGAATCTTAACCGTCATGCCGGCTTTTTCATCCAAGCTGGACGTTGATAATAGCAGCGTGCCGATAAGGGTGCGTCCTAAAGCTGCCGAGCTGGCACTCCAGGTATCGTGAATCTCATGGGCTTTTTCAACCAGGTTGGTAGCACGCACTGCATACGCACGAAACATTCC
>NZ_JAJCME010000178.1:0-235 GCF_020560115.1 Mediterraneibacter sp. 210702-DFI.5.30 | reverse complement strand
ATCGAATTACCGTTAATGGGCAGTCATTGTCTTTTGATCAATTCAAAGCCGCCTACCCTAATTCTTCAATTGAAATCAACGGCAAGACTCTTACTTTCCGTTTCAATAAAGACGAATTTTCCGGTAAAACAATTTTGGTTGGCTACGGAACGAAAATCACTGATAATGATTTAGCGGTTTTCAACAACACGGCCAATGTCTCCTATCAATTAAGAGAAGACAGTCAGCCTACCAC
>NZ_JAJCME010000177.1:0-235 GCF_020560115.1 Mediterraneibacter sp. 210702-DFI.5.30 | reverse complement strand
GAAAAGGAGTAAGTTGTAGTGATGTACAATTATTTACTGATCCTAAATCTATGAAAGATTTATTAAATACTCATGGGTTATGTGATATTTCTGATGAAATGATTGAAAAAGCTTTAAGTACTGATGATGAAGTTTACTATCCAAAACGTCATGGGATTGATTTTTATCATCATTATAAAGAAGATATTGCTTTACTTGCAGGAATGGGATTTAAGGTTTATAGAATGTCTATTGC
>NZ_JAJCME010000176.1:0-235 GCF_020560115.1 Mediterraneibacter sp. 210702-DFI.5.30 | reverse complement strand
ATGAAAAGCAGACCCATCCACTGCTGACGAGGTTAGCTGACGGACTCGGGTAAGATGGTACCCTACATTCAAATGCTCAATGATTCGCCCCAATTAACTGGTTCCCCCGCTTTTCAACTGTAAAAGTTGGAAATTAAGCGTAGATAAAGTATACCCTATGAAGTTTTAAAAAGTCAAAAGAGAAGCCTAGACCCAGCTTCAGCTGCTAGTGGAACTTCCTCCTAGCAGTTTAGGC
>NZ_JAJCME010000175.1:0-235 GCF_020560115.1 Mediterraneibacter sp. 210702-DFI.5.30 | reverse complement strand
GAACTCTACCAAACCACTACTGTATTAAGAATGGAGGATCACAATGAACTATCGCAGTACGCGTGGTAATGTTAAAGATGCATTAAAATCTAGTGACGCCGTTGTTCAAGGACTGGCTCCGGATGGCGGATTGTACGTTCCGGTTGACTTTCCCAAACCAGCGTACGATCTGGAAAAATTGATCCAACTGCCTTATCAGAAATTGGCACAGACGATTCTGCAATGGTTTTTTAAC
>NZ_JAJCME010000174.1:0-235 GCF_020560115.1 Mediterraneibacter sp. 210702-DFI.5.30 | reverse complement strand
GCTGAAAGTCGTTCGCAAGGCGTTGCGCAACTTGGAAGATTTTCTGGATGAACATGCCTGAGAGGATGAGAAAGCCTTTGGAAGACTTAAAAATCGTACAGACAGCCAGCTGGGTTCCTGATCAGGTCATTGATAATGATGACTTGAGTCGGATTATGGATACCTCTGACGATTGGATTCAATCAAGAACCGGAATCAAGCGGCGGCATATCAGCAAGCATGAGAATACGGCTGA
>NZ_JAJCME010000173.1:0-235 GCF_020560115.1 Mediterraneibacter sp. 210702-DFI.5.30 | reverse complement strand
AGATCAAAATCATTACAATCGCACCAATGGCCAAGGCAATGATTCCATTAGAGTAACCTAAACGATCCCCACGATCCATAAAGGCATGTGGCAGATACTTGTCTTTGGCCATATTAAAAGCCAGGATCGGAAAGGCCGAAAAACCGGTATTGGCAGCTACGGCCAGAATCATTGCCGTAAAAAGCTGCAGCAGATAAAATCCGATCCCGTGGCCATTAAAGATTACGGAACCAAT
>NZ_JAJCME010000172.1:0-236 GCF_020560115.1 Mediterraneibacter sp. 210702-DFI.5.30 | reverse complement strand
CGATCCAAAACCAGGGGCTGATACTGTGTGATTACGCCAATATTGCGAATGCCTGAATTGACACAGTTACTCATCGTAAAGTCAATAATTCGATAGCGGCCGCCAAATGGTACGGCAGGCTTGGCTTGATTCTGCGTCAGCTTGCCCAGCCGAGTTCCCTTACCGCCGGCCAATACAATCCCTAACATTTCATCATTCATAATCATGGATGGTGGGCTCCATCCAACACCCCTTTC
>NZ_JAJCME010000171.1:0-236 GCF_020560115.1 Mediterraneibacter sp. 210702-DFI.5.30 | reverse complement strand
CTCCAATTCCAGGACGACTTGATCTTTATCGTCGACGAATTGGATCTGCTCCTTGCTGCATGACTGGGCACCGTTGAAGTAAGCGTTGCCCGCGTTCCATACTGGCAGGTGGTTGTAATAGTGATCGCTGTTTGGCGCATAGATTCCGCAATAGCCATCAAACTGCTGATCCCATTCTGCAAACGTTGGATATTCTTCTAATGGCTGGGTACCGACTTTAAAGTTGTAAGTATCCC
>NZ_JAJCME010000170.1:0-236 GCF_020560115.1 Mediterraneibacter sp. 210702-DFI.5.30 | reverse complement strand
CTGGCTGGAATGTCGTCAAGGTCATTTGGGGTTCGGATTGGGATCCGTTGTTTTCGCGGGACACCAACAACGCCTTGCTGCAACGTTTTGCTCAGACCGTCGACGGCCAGTACCAGACGCTCGGGTCCAAGGACGGTGCCTACAACCTGCTGCACTTCTTCCAGCAGGATCCTGAGGTGAAGGAGCTGGTCTCGCACATGTCCGATGCTGAGATCGATGCCCTCAAGCGTGGCGGC
>NZ_JAJCME010000017.1:0-52010 GCF_020560115.1 Mediterraneibacter sp. 210702-DFI.5.30 | reverse complement strand
CTCGCCCCATCGCCAAAGGCGATTTAAAATGGCGAGATGCGTTGCTGGTCGCACAACGTGTGAACAGTAACAAATATACAGTTGACAGTAATTAAAAAAGGAGAAGGCATATGTGTGGATTTGCAGGATTTGTCGGAGAAGTTGATGACAGAGAACAGGTACTTGTTAATATGATGAATACAATCGTACACAGGGGACCGGATAGTGCGGGAAAGTATGTGGATGAAGATGCAGCACTCGGATTTCGCCGTCTGAGTATCATAGATCTTTCTTCCGTTGGTGATCAGCCGTTGTACAATGAGGATCGCAGCATGGTTCTTGTATTTAATGGAGAGATTTATAATTACCAGGACCTGAGAGAAGAACTGAAAGCGGCAGGTCATGAGTTTGTATCGAATACAGATTCAGAGACACTGATTCATGGATACGAAGAGTGGGGCGAGAAATTGGTAGACCGTCTTCGCGGAATGTATGCTTTTGCAATCTGGGATACAAAGAAGAAAAGATTGTTTGCAGCGAGAGATATTTTCGGAATCAAACCGCTATATTATGCGAATATGAATGGTACATTGATGTTTGCTTCTGAAATCAAAGCATTTATGGAGCATCCGAAGTTTGATAAGGTGTTCAATGAAGAGGCGCTTGGCAACTATCTTTCTTTCCAGTTTGTTCCTACGAATGAGACATTTTTTAAAGGAGTGTTCTGTGTACAGCCAGGACATTACTTTATATATGAAAATGGAAAAATGAACATTACACGTTATTTTGAACCTCATTTCACAGGAGACTGTAAGAAGCCTTTCAAAGAAGTGGTGGATGATGTAGAACGTGTGATGAAGGATTCCGTTGAGAAGCATAAAATCAGTGATGTAGAGGTTGCTTCTTACCTTTCCAGTGGTGTGGACTCCAGTTATCTGACTTATCTGGGACAGGTGGATCGTACTTTTACAGTCGGATTTGATGAAGGAAAGTACAGTGAGATTCAGGATGCAAAGGAATTTGCAGCAAGCATTAACATGAAGAATGACGCTAAGGTGATTTCACCGGAAGAATATTGGGATAAGCTTTCGGATATTCAGTATTATATGGATGAGCCGGTCGCAGATCCAGCTGCAATCGCACTTTATTTCCTCAGTGCAGAAGCGTCCAAGAAGGTTAAGGTAGTTCTTTCAGGAGAAGGTTCTGATGAATTGTTTGGAGGATATAACATATATTGTGAACCTTTGGAGCATACTTCTTTTAATAAAATACCGATGCCGGTACGCCGTTTCCTGGGGACGTTTGCAGAACGCTGTCTGCCACGTGGTATGAAGGGAAGAGGTTTCCTTATGCGTCACGGAAAGACACTGGAAGAGAGATATTTCGCAAATGCGACGAATATTTTTACAGAGCGTGAGGCAAATCGTATTTTGAAAAAAGGATGTAAGCCGGGAATCCAAAAAGTGACAAAACCATTGTATGCACGTGTAAAAGGAAAGGACCCTGTGACAAAGATGCAGTATGTGGATCTTCATTTATGGCTGGTGCATGATATTCTGATGAAGGGTGACAAGATGGGAATGGCGAATTCTCTTGAAGTCAGAGTTCCGTTCCTTGACAGAGAAGTACTTGAACTTGCCGAGACACTTCCGTTAAAATACAAAGTACGTGCGCCAAAGACGAAGGTTGCATTGCGTGCTGCGGCAGAGCGACATATCAGAAGTAAGACAGCGGAGAAGAAGAAACTGGGATTCCCAATTCCGATTCGTGTATGGTTGAAGGAAGAGAAGTATTATAATATTGTAAAAGAGATGTTTGAGTCTGATGCAGCGAAGAAGTTCTTTGATACGAAGCTCCTGCTTAAGATGCTTGATGATCATAAGAACGGAAAGAATACGAATGAGAAGACAGATAACAGTCGTAAGATCTGGACAGTTTATATCTTCCTCGTATGGTATGACAGATTCTTTGAGCATGGAAAACCGGTTCATCCGGCGATGAGTGTTCAATAATAAAACGTGTATTTATATCATTTGTTTTAAGAGTGCTGGATAAAACAAGCAGAATTGATACAGATGTTTAGACAGGGAGTATGTATGAGAAACTATGAGAGTGATGCTTATAGGAAGTATCAAAGCTCAATAGAGCAGAGACAGAAGGTTGTGAGAACGTCAGGTTCTCCGTATTCTCAGCAGACTGCGGTACAGGGGAAAGGGCAAAGGGCAGAAATGTCTGCGAGTACAAAACGCAAAAGGACAAGAGAAAAAGAAAAACTTTATTATGATTATGATCTGCTTCTTGTAATTATTTTTCTGATGTGTTTTGGACTTGTGATGCTTTACAGCAGTAGTGCTTACAGCGCACAGGTTGATTATAAGAACGATATGTTCTTTTTCACAAGACAGGCAATGATCGGGATTATCGGATTCATTGTAATGTTTATTGTTTCTAAGATTGACTATCATCTATATGGTGCTTATGCAAAAGAATTATTTTGGTTTTCAATGTTTTTGATGGCATTGGTGCAGACACCACTTGGTAAGACTGTAAATGGAGCAAGAAGGTGGATCAGGCTTCCTGGTGGCTTGTCATTGCAGCCGGCAGAGTTTACGAAGATTGCGGTGATTCTATTTATAGCATATGAAATCTGCCTCTTGGGGCAAAAGGCGAAAAAACGGGATGGAATTAAGATTCTGCTTGGTTATGGTCTTGTTGCAACACTGGGAGTTTTTCTATTGACGGATAATCTGAGTACAGCAATTATTGTGTTTGCAATTACATGTATTTTAATTTTTGTTGTACATCCGAAGACAAAACCATTTATTGCTGGAGTAATTGTAGCAGGAATCGTGGGAATTATTGGGATTATTTTTTTGAAATATACACTTGCGAAAAGTGATAACTTTCGTATGCGCCGAATCATTGCATGGCTGAATCCGGAGGCGAATGCTGATACAGACAGCTATCAGTTCTTGCAGGGGCTATATGCAATTGGTTCAGGTGGATTTTTTGGAAAGGGTCTTGGGAATAGTACGCAGAAATTACATGCAATACCAGAGGCTCAGAACGATATGATCCTTGCAGTTATCTGTGAAGAGCTGGGAGTGTTCGGCGCAATTATTATTTTGTGCTTGTTTGCTTTCATGCTGTATAGATTACTGTTTATCGCAAGAAATGCTCCGGACTTGTATGGTGCGTTGATCGCAACAGGTATTTTTGCACATATTGCACTGCAGGTTACTCTGAACATAGGAGTTGTAACAGGACTACTGCCGACAACCGGTGTTACCCTTCCGTTTATTAGTTATGGAGGTACAGCGATTGTAATATTGTTGGCTGAGATGGGAATTGCGCTTGGAATATCATCTAAGATACGGTTGAAATAAATTCTCCCTCTTTTCAACTTGACTGAAGTGTGTTATATTAATATGTAGTATTAAAAACCACGTAAAGTAGGATGGAAAAATATGCGATAGAGCATGGGAGGATATAAGTTATGAGTTACAGAGTGATCGTAGATAGTTGCGGAGAGCTGACCCTACAGATGAAGGAGAGTGGGATTTTTAAGACGGCTTCTCTTAGCATGGAAGTGGATGGCTTTCACATTCCGGATGACGAGACATTTGATCAGGCTGATTTTTTAAGAAGAGTGGCTGCAAGCGAGGAATGTCCGAAGTCATCCTGTCCGTCCCCGGAGCGTTATATGGAATTATACAAATGTGATGTTGACAGAGTCTATGCAGTTACTTTGTCAGGGGAATTGAGCGGATCTTATAACAGTGCACTTCTTGGAGAGAAACTTTATAAGGAAGAAGGCGGAGAAGAAAAGATCCATGTATTTAACTCTCGTTCAGCATCTGTCGGAGAGACGTTGATCGGACGAAAGATTCAGGAATGTGAAGAAGCCGGAATGGATTTTGAACAGGTAGTTGAAACGGTAGAAGCTTATATTGAAGAACAGCATACGTATTTTGTTCTTGAGAATCTTGATACACTTCGTAAGAATGGACGACTGACAGGACTGAAATCTCTGGTAGTCAGCGCATTGAATATTAAGCCTGTTATGGGTTCTACCCCAGAGGGAACAATCTGTCAGTTGGATAAGAGCAGAGGGATGAAGAAAGCTTTGGCGAAGATGGCAGAGCATGTCGCGAAGGACGCTGTAAAACCGGAGGAGAAGATTCTTGCAATTGCACATTGCAACTGTCCGGAACGTGCAGAGGTCGTCAGAAAATTGATTTTGGAGAAAGTAAAGGTGAAAGATTCCTTTATTGTAGATACAGCAGGAATTAGTAGTATGTATGCGAATGATGGTGGAATTATTGTTGTACTTTAAGATGTGCTGTGGTAAAATAATTGCTAAAGACCTAATAGGAAGGGAGCAGGCAAGAGATGAGTCAGGCGAAGGTGGATCGTTATAAGAAGGAAAAGGCGGACCGAAAGAAGACAATGCGTAAAGAGAAGATCATGCGCAATGTAAAAAGATGTGTAGCGGGAGTAATTGTACTTGCAATTGTTGGCTGGTTCGGATATTCAGCATATGATCTGCATTCTTCCAATCAGGAACGTGCAGTTGCAGAAGTGAATTATGACTCTGTTAAGGATTATCTAAGTACACTTTCAGCAGAATAAAATGAATAGCATTTGATAACGTGAGATATGGCATGTGCCATATCTCTATTTTATTCAAGTATTTGCAACTATTTCTATTGACAAAGCAAAAAACAACCATTAGAATGATACAGATAATTATTCGGATTAAAATTAGGGAGATACCTATGATGAAAAAAAGAAATATTAACCTTGATATTATTCGAAGTATTGCAGTGTTTTCTGTATTATCTGTGCATTTTTTTTTGAATAATGGATTTTATACGGAAATAATAAAAGGAAAGCGGATGTTTGTCATGTTTACAATGCGGACAGCGTTTATGATATGTGTTCCTCTTTTTGCAATATTAACAGGATATCTTATGAATAAAAAAATCTTGTCGAAAACCTACTACTTAGGATTAGTGAAAACATATATAACATATTTGCTGGCGAGCGTTTTTGACATTTTATTTTTAAGTTGTTATACATCAGAACATATTGGAATACGGACTTTTATTTTAAGAATTCTTAATTTTTCTGGTGCTGGATATTCATGGTATGTTGAAATGTATATTGGGTTGTTTTTAATCATTCCGTTTTTAAATTTGATTTATAATGGATTAAAAGATAAAAAACAAAAGCAGCTTCTTGTAGCTACAATGCTTTTCTTGACTACCATTCCTTCCTTACTTAATATATGGGGAATCGATGGTCCGATTAAAGCAATATTCTTTCCAACTGAATCAACAAGAATTCTGCAGATAATTCCAGATTATTGGCAGTTTTTATGGCCACTTACATATTATTACATCGGATGCTATCTTAAAGAATATGGAGCAAAACTTTCTTCTGGAAAATCACTCTTATTGTTTATGGGTTTTCTGACAATATTTGGCTTTTTTAATTTTGGACGTAATTATAATAATGTCTTTTTCGGAGCTTCATATTATGAATGGTATGGATTTGAGCCGCTGATTCTATCGGTACTTACGTTTATTTGTATTTTGAATCTTGATACTTCTAAAATAACAGAACGAACTATACTTTATAAATGTTTTACCAAAATTTCAGAGTTGTCATTAGGAATATATTTAGTGTCTTCAGTTTTTGATACGATTATCTATAGTAAACTTAATGCATATGTTCCTTCTGTTCCGGGAAGACTAGAATATTATGTACTGGTTGTACCTATTGTTTTTCTTCTTTCATTTATTACATCACATATCTTACATGTTATACAAAACACATTGACTAGATATGTTCAAAAAAGATATAGATATATTTCTAATCATTAAAATAATTATTGCTGTTTTAGACAGTGTATCAATGATCGTTAACTTTTAATTATAAGAAGGTTAGCGATCATTTTTTTATGACGTTATTTCGGTAGATAGACCTGAATGAAGTTTGGAAAGAAACAAAAAAGTTAAAAAAAGGACTTGAAAAAGGGAGACACGTGGTTTACAATGGAACTAAGTGGTGAGAAGTGGTAGAATGTGGTGCAATATGGAGAAGGAGTGGAAGCAAAGGGATTACGGTAGTGATACCTTTAGCGAACGCGAACATTTCCATAGATTCCAGAGAAAGGGTTTCGTATGTTATTAGGAGAGTTTAACCATAACATAGACGAAAAAGGCAGACTGATCATCCCGGCAAAGTTAAGGGAAGATCTTGGTGACAGCTTCGTAATCTGTAACGGATTAGAGGGCTGTCTATTTGTCTATTCCCAGGAAGAATGGAATAAATTCGTAGCCGAACTCGAAAGCTTACCACGAATGAACAAGGATGCCAGAATCTTTAAACGCTACTTTTTTGGAAGTGCATCTGAGGGCAGTTTCGACAAGCAGGGGAGAGTTCTTGTCCCACCGTCACTTAGAAAGAATGCACATCTGGAGAAGGAAGTAGTTCTGGTCGGAGTCCAGGATCGTGTTGAGATCTGGGACAAGGCACTCTGGGAAGAGAAAAACCAGATCAGCGAGGAAGATCTGGATGCGATTGCAGAACGTATGGAAGCGATCGGAATTCGCATCTGATGACAACAAAGACCGCCAAGTGAGGCAGTCAGAAGGAGGAGTCTATGGCATTCGAGCACGTTTCAGTGCTGTTGCATGAGACAGTAGACGGTTTGAACGTAAAACCGGATGGCATCTATGTAGATGCCACGTTAGGTGGAGGCGGACATGCATATGAAGTCTGTACAAAGCTTGGCGAGCAGGGGAGATTAATAGGTATAGACCAGGACGCTGATGCAATTAAAGCAGCAGGAAAACGCCTGGAAGGTTTCGGGGAGAAGGTCACAATAATCCGGAGCAATTATTGTGATATGAAACCGCGGCTTCATGAGATAGGAATTGACAAAGTAGATGGAATTACAGTAGATCTTGGAGTTTCTTCTTATCAGTTGGATACAGCTGAGAGGGGATTTTCATATCGGGTTGACGCACCTCTTGATATGCGTATGGATCAGCGTCAGAAGATGACAGCCAGAGACATTGTCAACGACTATAGTGAATCGGAACTTTATCGTGTGATTCGTGATTATGGCGAGGACAGATTTGCTAAAAATATCGCGAAGCATATTGTTGCAGAACGCACAAAAGGTCCGATTGAGACAACAGGACAATTGAATGAGATTATCAGTCATGCAATACCAATGAAGATTCAGAAGACGTCAGGACATCCGTCAAAGCGTACATTTCAGGCTCTGCGAATTGAATTGAATCATGAGCTTGATGTTTTGCGGGATACATTAGATGATATGATCGATCTGTTGAATCCAGGAGGAAGACTTTGCATTATTACATTTCATTCGCTTGAAGACAGAATTGTGAAGAGTTCTTTCCGTAAGAATGAGAATCCGTGCATTTGTCCAAGTCATTTTCCGGTTTGTGTATGTGGAAATGTATCCAAAGGGAAAGTGATCACCAGGAAGCCAATCCTTCCGTCAGAAGAGGAGCTGACGGTAAACAGCAGATCAAAGAGTGCAAAGCTTAGAATCTTTGAACGTGCATAATTTGATATCACAGGGAGTATTTAGAGTATAAACGAAACGTTCCTCCGGGAAGGGGAGAGCCCGGCGGAACAAGAATCCAGAGAAAGGACAGGAAAGCGATGGCGAGAAACACAGGTCGCAGACAGCAGAATAGACCAGCAGCAGACTGGAACCACTTCTATGTGTACGGTAGTGCCGTGCGTCAGCCAGAAGCTTTACCGTCTGGAAATGGGACAGTTCGTAAGCCGAAGAAAAAAAGAACAAGCCGTCAGGTGATTAAAAACCGGCATCGTGCGCAGCGGATCAGTCCGGCATATGCGACTTTTCTAATTGTGGCGGCAGTCTGTGCGGTTTTTATATGTGTTATGTATTTACGCTTACAGGCAGATGTTTTGAATCGTGCAGATCAGATCACAGCGCTGCAGCAGGAACTGACGGATCTGAAGGAATCAAATGATACTGCACATCAGGCAGCGGAAGATTCTGTTAATCTTGAGACTGTTCGTGAAAAGGCAATGAACGAGATGGGAATGGTTTATGAGTCTCAGGGCAAAGTGATTCATTATCAAAGCCCGACAAGTGACTATGTAAAACAGTATGATAACATTCCGGAAGATGGCGTTTTAGCGCAATCCAAGGATGTGAAAAATAAGGAATAATGGAAGATGGCAGGAAGAAAAAGAAGGAAGAACAGATTTCAATTTCTGACTAAAAAATTCCCGGTAAGAATGCAGAGAAAGCTGGTACTGCTGTTTATAGCAGTTATACTGGCTTTTCTTGTTCTTGTAGGAAGAATTACATACATTAATGTTACGAAGGGAAGCAAGTATACAAAGCTTGTACTGAATCAGAAAATTTATGACAGTAAGACAATTCCATATAAACGTGGAGATATTCTGGATAGAAACGGTACAAAGATAGCGACAAGTGAAAGGGTTTATAATGTGATTCTTGATGTTGCTGTAATGACAGATAAAGAAGAATATATAGATCCTACGATTAAAGTATTGAATAAATGTTTCGGAATCAGTGAAAAGACAGTACGAGAGATTGTAGAAGAAAAACCTAATAGCAGATATGTTATATTGAAAAAAGGAATCGATTACGAGACGGCTCAGAAATATAATGAGATAAAGAATGATACTGAGAATTATCCAAATGTAAAGGGAATCTGGCTGGAGGATGATTATAACAGAACATACCCATATAATACGCTGGCAAGCGATGTGATAGGCTTTACTTATTCCGGAAATATAGGAGCAATTGGAATTGAGAGTGCTTACAATGATGTTATGACGGGGACAGATGGAAGAGAGTATGGTTATCTGGATGAAGATGATACAGTCGAACAGAATGTAAAAGCAGCAAAGAATGGGAATAATGTTGTTACAACAATAGATATTACCTTACAGAGTATTGTGGAAAAATACATTCAACAGTTCAATGAAGAACATGCCGGAGAAGAAGGAAGTGGAGTGACCGGTAGCAAGAATACAGCGGTTATGATCATGAATCCGAATACCGGAGAAATTCTGGCTGAGGCCTCTTACCCTAATTTTGATTTGAACAAACCAAGAGATCTGTCCAGTATTTATTCCGAAGAAAAATGGAATGCGATAGATGAGAAGGATCAATTGAACATATTGAGTAGTATATGGAGAAATTTCTGTGTCAGTGATGCATTTGAACCGGGGTCTACGATGAAACCATTCACTGTTGCAGCCGGATTGGAGACAGGAACTCTTACCGGAGATGAATCTTATTATTGTGGTGGTTATCTTCATGTGGGGGATAATGATATCGGATGTCATCTTCGTTCCGGACATGGAACAGAAAGCACAATGGATGCGATTGCCAATTCCTGTAACGTTGCATTGATGGAAATGGCGGAAAAAATCGGAATTGATAATTTTATCAGATACCAGCATATTTTTGGCTTTGGAGAATATACGGGAATTGACCTTCCGGCAGAAGCATCAACAGCAAGTCTTCTGTATACAACTGATACGATGACACCGGTTGATCTTGCAACGAATGCTTTCGGACAAAACTTTAATGTGACAATGACTCAGCTGGCAGCAGGGTTCAGTTCTCTGATCAACGGTGGTTATTATTATGAACCGCATGTTGTAAAGCAGATTCAGGATGAGAATGGAAATGTGATTGAAACGAAGAATCCCGTATTGCTCCGTAAGACGGTTTCGACAGAAACATCTGAATTAGTAAAAACATATTTACAGGCGGTAATGCAGTATGGTACAGGTAAGAGAGCACAGGTAGAAGGATATGATATTGGAGCAAAGACCGGTACAGCGCAGAAACTTCCACGTAAAGACCAAAAATATCTGCTTTCTTATATCGGATATGCTCCACAGGAGAATCCGGAAGTTGTTATCTATGTGGTAATTGATGAAGCAAATGTAGATGCACAGGATAATAGTTCGTTGGTTCTTGAACTTGCGAAGAATATCATGTCAGAAGCATTTCCGTATCTTGGTATCACAACCATAGAAGAGACAGGGGAAAGTCAGACACAGCAGAGCGGTCAGAGCTTTGAAGATACAGAGTATTCTGATTATGATCAGGACTATACAGATGATTACAGTAATGAAGACGGCTCATATGTTGATGAAAATTATAAGCCGGATTTGGACAGCTGGGCAACATCATCCAATATAGATTAAGTGTTATAGCAGACAGGCAAACAGGAATAACTTCGAAAAAGACATAATACATTGTAGAAATGTCTTTTTCGGAGTTATTTTTTTGTGAAAAATAAAACATATAACCGAAAAAAAGCAATGGTCGTTTTTTTCTGTGCGGTTCTATTGATTTTAGCTCTTTTCGGCAGACTGGTTTATCTGATGATTTTTGATGCCGCACACTATCAGAAGCTGGCGAAAGATCTTCATGAGCGAGAAAGAAAAATCAAAGCGGCAAGAGGAGAGATTGTTGACAGAAATGGAGTTGTCCTGGCAACGAACAGGACGGTATGCACAATTTCCGTGATCCATAATCAGATAAAAGATCCGGAGCAGGTGATTGCAGTTCTCTGTCAGGAACTTGGGGAAGAGGAAGAAAACATCCGGAAAAAAGTAGAAAAAGTGTCTTCAATGGAAAAAATTAAAACAAATGTGGAAAAAGAAACGGGGGATAGAATCCGTAATCTGGATCTTGCAGGAGTAAAAGTAGATGAGGATTTTAAAAGATATTATCCTTATGATACATTTGCATCCAGGGTTCTTGGATTTACAGGTGGGGACAACCAGGGAATCATCGGACTTGAAGTAAAATATGAAGAGGTATTAAAAGGAACCGATGGAACCATTCTTACAGTGACGGATGCGAGAGGAGTCGAACTTGAGAAAGTAGCAGAAGACAGGATTGAACCTGTGGCCGGGAACACGCTTCAAATCAGTCTGGATCATAATATTCAGAAGTACTGTGAACAGGCAGCAAAAAAGGTTCAGGAGGAAAAACAGGCGGATAGTGTATCTGTATTGCTTATGAATCCGCAGGATGGAGAGATATTTGCAATGGTAAATACACCGGAATTTAATCTGAATACCCCTTTTGAATTGATTGATGTGGATGAAAATACAGAACAGACGGATGAACAGGCTCAGGAGATGTTAAATCAGATGTGGCGAAATCCATGTATTAATGATACATATGAGCCGGGATCAACGTTTAAAATCATTACAGCATCAGCATGTCTTGAAGAAGGTGTCGTTTCTTTGTCGGATACATTTTCCTGTCCGGGATACCGGATTGTAGAAGACAGAAAAATCCGGTGTCATAAGGTTGGTGGACATGGACAGGAAACGTTTATCCAGGGGATACAGAATTCCTGTAATCCGGTATTTATTGATATTGGTCTTCGGCTTGGAGCAGAGAAATTTTATGCTTATTTTAAACAGTTTGGATTACTTAGTCTGACGAATATCGATCTTCCGGGTGAAGCGGGAACAATTATGCATAACGTAGAAGATATTGGTCTTGTGGAATTGGCAACGATTTCATTTGGACAGTCGTTCCAGGTAACACCGGTTCAAATGGCAACAACAGTAAGTTCGCTGGTTAATGGGGGATACCGGGTGACACCGCATTTTGGAGTGGCAGTTCTTGAAAAAGACGGAACAGAGATACGAAAGCTAAAATACAAAAAGAAGAATGGGATTGTATCTGAAAAAACATCGGAGACGATGAGAATACTTCTGAAGAGTGTGGTAGAAGAAGGATCTGGTAAAAATGGATACATTGAAGGATATTCGATCGGAGGCAAGACTGCGACATCACAGACTCTTCCAAGAAGCGCAAACAAGTATATTTCATCATTTATAGGGTTTGCACCGGCGGAAGATCCGCAGGTTCTTGGAATTGTAGTGATCCGTAACCCACAGGGAATTTATTACGGAGGAACGATTGCAGCTCCGGTTTTGCGCAGCATCTATGACAATGTACTTCCGTATCTCGGGATTGAAAAAAACTGACCAATGGAGTATACTGTAAAGTGCATTTTGAGAATCTGATGACAGAAAAGTACATAAGAAGGATTCTCTGTGTAAAACAAAAGAAATGAAGAGGTGTATATATGAACAGTCATGTAGTGATTCCGGTATTGATTGCATTTGTTATAAGCCTTGTGCTTGGACCGGTGGTCATTCCTTTCCTGAGAAGGTTAAAGATGGGCCAGACGGAGCGTGTGGAGGGTGTGCAGTCTCATTTGAAGAAGGCAGGAACACCGACAATGGGAGGGATTATCATTCTGGCAGCTGTTGTGATTACGTCCCTGTTTTATGTGAAGGACTATCCAAAGATCATCCCGGTACTTTTCCTTACAGTAGGATTCGGACTGATCGGATTTCTGGATGATTATCTTAAAGTTGTCATGAAACGTTCAGACGGACTTTTTCCAATGCAGAAGATGGCACTCCAGATTGTAGTAACAGCAATTTTTGCGTTTTACATCGTAAAAGTAGCGAAGATTCCGCTTACAATGATCGTTCCATTCTCCGGCGGTTATGAATTGAATCTTGGATGGTTTGCGATTCCGGTTCTTTTCTTTGCAGTAATCGGTACAGTTAATGGAACAAACTTTACGGACGGACTGGATGGTCTTGCATCAAGCGTAACAGTTCTGGTGGCAACATTTTTCACAGTTGTAGCAATTGGAACGAAAAGTGGGATTGAGCCGATCACTTGCGCAGTTGTCGGTGCATTGATGGGATTCCTTCTTTTTAATGTGTATCCGGCCAGTGTGTTCATGGGAGATACAGGTTCTCTTGCACTGGGTGGTTTTGTTGCAGGAACAGCGTATATGATGCAGATGCCGCTGTATATCATTATTGTCGGATTTATTTATCTTGTAGAAGTTATTTCAGTTATTCTGCAGGTAACATATTTCAAAAAGACAGGAGGAAAGCGTCTCTTTAAGATGGCACCGATCCATCATCATTTCGAGCTTTGCGGATGGTCAGAGACACGGGTAGTGGCAGTATTTTCTATTGTGACGGCAATTCTTTGCCTGATCGCTCTTATGGGGGTATAGAACAATGGTTGTAAAAGATAAAAATGTATTAGTGTTTGGCTCTGGAATCAGTGGAGAGGCAGCATGTGCGCTCCTTTTGAAAGAAGAAGCAAAGGTCATATTGTATGATGGTAACGATAAATTGAATTCGGAAGAGATACGTGCAAAGATTGAAGGCGGGGACAGTGAGTCACTGGAAATCGTCCTTGGAACACTTGAGGGAGACAGGAAAGAAGAACTTCTTGATAAACTTTCTCTTGTTGTAATGAGTCCGGGTGTTCCGACAGATCTTCCAATCGTGAATGAGATGCGTGAGAAAGGACTTCCAATCTGGGGCGAGATTGAGCTTGCGTATGTCTTTGGAAAAGGTGATGTTCTAGCAATTACTGGAACAAACGGAAAGACAACGACCACTTCTCTGCTTGGAGAAATTATGAAAAACTATGCGCAGAGCAGCTTTGTGGTAGGAAATATCGGTAATCCATATACGAGTATTGCACTCCAGACAAGAGAGGATTCTGTAATTGTTGCTGAGATGAGCAGCTTTCAGCTAGAAACAATTCAGACATTCCGTCCGAGAGTCAGCGCGATCCTGAATATTACTCCGGATCATCTGAATCGCCATCATACGATGGAAGCATACATAGAGGCAAAGGAAAATATTGCGAAGAATCAGACAGAGAAAGATACTTGTGTTCTGAATTACGAAGATGATGTAACAAGGGTATTTGGAGAAAATGTAAAGTCAAAGGTTCTATATTTCAGCAGTCAGCGTATATTAGAAGAAGGAATCTATCTGGAAAACGGTCAGATCGTTCTTGCAATGAACGGAGAGAAGACACCGGTATGCCATGTAGATGAATTGAATATTCTTGGAACGCACAATCATGAGAATGCGATGGCAGCAGCCGGAATGGCAGCAGCATATGGGGTTCCGGTAGATGTGATCCGCAGAACGCTGAAAGAGTTCCAGGGAGTCGAACATCGTATTGAATATGTGGCAGAAAAGAATGGAGTTGTATATTACAATGATTCCAAGGGAACAAACCCAGATGCAGCAATTAAGGGGATTCAGGCAATGAATCGTCCGACAGTTTTGATCGGTGGAGGTTATGATAAGGATTCTGCTTATGATGAATGGATCGATTCCTTTGATGGAAAAGTAAAAAAATTAGTACTTCTTGGTGCGACACGTGACAAGATCGCAGAGACAGCCAGAGCACATGGATTTGAAGATATTGAGATGGCGGATACATTTGAGGAAGCATTTGCAAAATGTGTAGAGAATGCAAAACCGGGAGATGCAGTACTCCTTTCTCCTGCATGTGCAAGTTGGGGAATGTTTAAGAATTATGAAGAACGTGGAGATAAGTTTAAAGAGCTTGTAAATAATCTGTAAAGGGTGAACTGTATTGAAGCGTCCTGCAAAGAAGCACACGTATGATGATACACTGCTTGTGACGGTGCTGATTCTCGTACTGGTTGGTCTGATCCTTCTGACCAGTACAAGTGCATATAACGGCAGGGTGAAGTTTCATGATTCTTATTATTATCTGAAAAAGCAGGGACTGGCTACAGTTCTTGGAATGGCAGGAATGCTATGGATCGCGAGAATTGATTATCACAGATGGATTCCACTTGCTGTGCCAGGATATCTGGCTGCAATCGGTTTATCCATTGCTGTCATGGCATTCGGAAAAGAATATAACGGATCCAAAAGATGGTTGTCTTTGGGTCCGTTTTCTTTTCAGCCTTCAGAATTTGCTAAAGTAGCAGTGATCTTGTTTCTGGCCTGGCTGATCAACCGAAATGTGAAAAAAATATCAAAACTTCGGATAATGTCCGGAATGATGCTTTCAATCCTTCCGGTTGTCGGTCTGGTAGGAGCAAGTAATCTGAGTACAGCAATCATTATCCTCGGAATCGCAGTTACATTGATTTTTGTTGCAAGTCCAAGATATGCACAGTTTATATGGATGGCCGTATCAGGAGTTGGATTTATGGGAATTTTTCTCGCCTTGGAAAGCTATCGGCTGGAGCGACTTGCAATCTGGCGAAATCCGGAGAAGTATGAAAAAGGATATCAGACATTGCAAGGACTTTATGCAATTGGAAGTGGAGGACTGTTTGGCCGGGGGCTGGGAAACAGTGTACAAAAACTGGGATTCCTGCCGGAAGCACAGAATGATATGATTTTTTCTATTGTCTGTGAAGAATTAGGGCTTGTTGGTGCGGGGACTATCATTGTACTGTTTCTGATTTTAATCTGGAGATTTTTTGTGATTGCAACACACGCACCGGATCTTTTTGGTGCGTTGATTGCAGTGGGAGCCATGGCACATATGATGATTCAGGTAATATTGAATATTGCTGTCGTCACAAATTCTATACCGAATACAGGAATTACACTTCCGTTTATCAGTTATGGTGGAACGTCAGTTGTTTTTCTGCTTTTGGAAATGGGGCTTGTCCTTAGCATATCACGTTTGGTACAATAGAGTTGCCTGTATTTCATACGGATGGAGTCCGGGTATGGAAAACATGAACAGAGGAAGGAATCTGATCAATGAAAAAAAAGAAGAAAAAGAAGAGAGGGATGTTCCGCTTTATTGTAGTATTACTGTTGATTGTAGTATTTGTTCTACTCTTTCAGACACGCAGTATAAAGGTGAAGGGAAATGAATATTACGGAGAGAATTCAATCATCAGCTGGCTCGAGAAAGATAAACTCTCCATGAATACGGTGTATTTATTCTGGAAATATAATTATACAGATGCAGAAGTTCCGTCAGTTGTGGAAGAAATGAAATTGACATTTGAAAATCCATGGACGCTTGTTGCGCATGTGAAAGAGAAAGGAAAATCCGGTTATGTTTCTTTCAATGATACAAATTTATATTTTGACCGGAAGGGGACAGCACTTTTTGAAAGCAAGAAAACTTTTACAGGAGTACCTTATGTGGAAGGACTTTCTTTCGATGCATCGAAAGTAGAGATCGGAAAAAAGATTCCGGTGGAAGATGACAGTGCATTCACTTTGATCGCAGAGGCTTCAAAGTATCTGGTGAAATATTCACTTACACCGGATAAACTGGTATATGCTAATGAACAGAGTGTGGTATTATATTTTGGATCAGTAGAAGTTTTAATTGGGAATAAAGAATATGAGATCAGAATTGCACAGATCAAACCGATTCTTGAGAAGCTGAAGGAACAGTATCCGGATCAGGCGGGGGTACTTCATCTTGAGAATTATGAAGCAGATTCAGCATCAATTAACTTTACACCGCAGTCTTGAAGCTGAATTGTTGGAAAAAAACCAAAAATAAGAAAAAATCTATTGATTATTTACGGAAAAGACTTTATTATATACTTATTGAATTGTATCGTTCAATTAAAATAAGGGATGTATATAAGAATTAATAAGACGACAAAGGAGGAACTACTCTTGTTAGAAATTAAAACCAACGAATCTGAAGCGGCTGCAAGAATTATTGTTGTCGGAGTCGGCGGAGGCGGTAACAATGCCGTGAACCGAATGATCGACGAACAGATTGCAGGCGTAGAATTCATAGCTGTGAATACAGATAAACAGGCATTACAGCTGTGTAAAGCACCGACACTTATGCAGATCGGTGAAAAACTGACAAAAGGACTTGGTGCTGGTGCACAGCCTGAGATGGGAGAGAAGGCAGCAGAAGAAAGCGCTGAGGAGATCCAGGCTGCATTAAAAGGTGCAGATATGGTATTTGTTACCTGCGGTATGGGAGGCGGAACTGGAACAGGTGCTGCTCCGGTTATCGCAAGAATTGCGAAAGAGCAGGGCGCTCTGACAGTAGGAGTTGTCACAAAGCCTTTCCGTTTCGAATCCAAGACAAGAATGCAGAATGCAATCAATGGTATTGATAAATTAAAGGAGAACGTTGATACAATCATCGTTATCCCGAATGACAAACTGCTTGAAGTTGTAGACAGACGTACTACTATGCCGGAAGCTTTGAAAAAGGCTGACGAGGTTCTTCAGCAGGGTATTCAGGGTATCACAGACCTGATCAATGTACCATCTCTGATCAACCTTGACTTTGCTGATATCCAGACAGTTATGAAGGATAAAGGTATTGCACATATCGGTATTGGTGCAGGACGCGGAGATGACAAGGCACTCGAAGCAGTTAAGCAGGCTGTTGCCAGTCCACTGCTTGAGACAACAATCACAGGTGCATCTAATGTTATCGTTAATGTATCTGGAGACATTACACTTATGGATGCTTCTGATGCAGCTGATTATGTACAGGAGCTTGCAGGAGAAAGTGCAAGTATCATCTTCGGTGCTATGTATGATGATACAAAGTCTGATGAATGTACAATCACAGTTATTGCTACAGGCTTACATAATGTAGGCGGAAGTGCATCCAAGCTGAAAGCAAGACTGGAAGGACAGCAGAAGACAAGTTCTATTCTTCCGAATGGTGTAGAAAGTCATGCAAGACCATCTTATGACTATACAGCACAAAGAACAGCTCAGACATCAACAGTAAGACCGCAGGGTGGAACAATGCCAACACTGCAGCCAAGATCAACAACTGGTGGAGTAAGAGAGCAGTCTATTAAGATTCCGGATTTCTTTAAGAAATAATTGAATTGAAAAATGATGAAACGGTCTGAAGTATCAGGCCGTTTTTCTTTTATGTCGAAGGATGTCAGAAATTCTTCTATTTTCTTTCTGTTTTACTGTCAGTATCTGACAAAATTTCCAAAGAGCAAATTTTATAATTCTATATGATATCGGGGATGACTCGAAATGAAAAGGAAGGTGGAAGATGCACTATGAGTTGTACATAGATCTTTTTTTCCTGGAAAATTTCATGATGGATAGCCTGTTACTTTTCGTGACAGAACGGATTACGGGTGGAAAATATAGTTTTAAAGGGGTTTTATCCGGAGCATTCCTTGGAAGTGTGTTGACATGTCTGATGGTGGTTGTATCTGTTCCCGCCTGGATGAAAAACATAGCCTTTTATCTGGTGATTCCATTTTGTATGCTTTGGTTAAAAAATAGGAAACAATGTATGCTCCAGATACTCAAAGGAATGGGATTGCTTTACCTTTTTGGAATGTTCCTGGGGGGCACGTTGATGATGTTTCGTCCTTATCTGCATTATATCAGTCTGTTTTATGGGATTGCGGTGCTTAGCTCACAGGGGATTCTGATGGCCTGGAAGTTCTTGAAAGTTCTTAAGATAGAGCAGGAACGGTGCTGTGAAGTGATTTTATTTACAGAAGCAGATAGTTATAAGGTTCATGCATTGAGGGATACGGGAAACTGCCTGACAGATCCACTCAGTGGTGAAGGGGTGCATGTACTGGATTGTAATTTTTATCATCAGGTAATGAAAGAAGCAATGGAATTCAGGTATATTCCATATCGAAGTGTCCATGGTAGTGGCGTTATGAAAATTTTCCGGATCAGGAAAATGTGTGTGGAAATAAATGAAAAAGAATGGATAGAATCCCCACTGATCGGTGTGAGCGAATCACCGATCAGTGGGGAGGAAGATTATCAATTGATATTGAACTGTAAGGTGCAGATGCTGTGAATGAAAAACTGTGCCGCAACAGAAGATGTAAGAAAGAAACCAGGAGGAATTTATATGATGGTTAAAGTGGCTGTGCCGGAGAAATTTAAATTAAGGATTGTACCAAATGTCAGGACGGTTTTATTTGGTGGCCAACAGGAGATTCATTACATAGGAGGCAGTGAGGTTCTTCCTCCACCATTGGAAAATGAAAAAGAACGTGAGGTGGTAAGGTGGCTTGGAACAGATCGAGATGAAAAGGCGAGAAAGATACTGATTGAACATAATTTGCGTCTGGTTGTTTATATAGCAAAGAAGTTTGATAATACAGGAGTAGGTGTAGAAGATTTGATTTCTATTGGTACCATCGGTCTGATCAAAGCAATCAATACATTTAATCCATCAAAGAAAATTAAACTGGCAACATATGCTTCACGTTGTATTGAGAATGAGATTTTGATGTATTTGAGACGAAACAGTAAGACGAAGATGGAAGTTTCCATTGACGAACCTTTAAATGTAGATTGGGATGGAAATGAACTGCTTCTATCTGATATTCTTGGGACAGAAGAGGATACAATTTATCGGGATCTGGAGGATGAGGCAGAAAGAAAGATTCTGTTTCGTGCCTTGAATAAACTGTCAGGAAGAGAGAAATTAATCGTTCGTATGAGGTTTGGACTGGATCATCCGGAGGGAAAAGAAATGACGCAGAAGGAGGTTGCGGATCAACTTGGAATCTCTCAGTCTTATATATCAAGACTGGAAAAGAAAATTATGCACAGACTTCGGATGGAAATGGTCCGGTATGAATAACAGTTACAAAAATTTAATAAAAAGAAAGATGTACAATTTCCCGTATGGTGTTAAAATAAAAGAAAAAGTATCTGAAGCTTAAAAAGAAAAGATACAGGACAGAAAGGGTTGAGGATGTATGAAATTAACATTTGTAGGTGCAGCCCATGAGGTTACGGGAAGCTGTCATTTTCTGCAAGTAGCAGGAAAGAATGTTTTGGTTGACTGCGGTATGGAACAGGGACCGGATCTGTATGAGAATCCGGGACTTCCGATCAGTGCAACAGAAGTGGATTATGTATTCCTCACACATGCACATATTGATCATTCCGGAATGTTGCCAAAGCTTGTAAAGGATGGGTTTAAAGGGCAGATTTTCACTACCTATGCGACAGCGGATTTGTGTGATATCATGCTTCGTGACAGTGCGCATATTCAGGAATTTGAGGCAGAGTGGAGGAATCGAAAAGGCAGGAGAGCAGGAAAGCCGGAGTATGAACCGGTTTATGAGATGCAGGATGCACTTAATGCGATTGAATTGCTTGTGCCTTGTCAGTATGGGGAGCGCATTACAATCTGTGAGGGGATCCAGATCCGGTTTACAGATGTAGGACATCTGCTTGGATCAGCAAGTATTGAAGTCTGGGCAACAGAAGACGGAGTGACAAAGAAGATTGTATTTTCCGGAGATATTGGAAATCTGGATCAGCCGATTATTAAAGACCCGGCTTATACAGAGAGTGCGGACTATATTGTGATGGAGTCTACGTATGGCAACCGGCTGCATACGCAGGAAAAACCGGATTATCTGGGAGATTTTACAAGAATCCTGAAAGAGACATTTGATAAAGGGGGAAATGTTGTTATTCCTTCCTTTGCTGTGGGCAGAACTCAGGAACTCCTTTATTTTATACGTGAGATCAAAGAAAAGGAATTATTAAAAGAATATCAGAATTTCGAAGTATATCTAGACAGTCCGCTTGCAATTGAGGCAACGAAGATATTTACAAAAAATATGAGAGAGTGTTTTGATGAGGATGCACTTGCACTTGTTAATGCAGGGATTAATCCACTTATATTTGATGGACTTAAGACTGCAACAACAAGTGATGATTCTAAGATGATCAATTTTATCGAGAAACCAAAGGTGATCATCTCAGCTTCCGGAATGTGCGATGCTGGTCGTATCCGTCACCATCTGAAGCATAATTTGTGGAGAGAAGAGTGTACGATTCTTTTTGTTGGGTATCAGGCAATGGGCACTTTAGGACGCAGACTGATCGAGGGCGAAAAGAATGTGAAGCTGTTCGGTGAGCCGATTGAAGTTAAGGCAAGAATTGAGAGCCTTCATGGAATTAGTGGTCATGCGGATATGAATGGGCTCTTAAAATGGCTGGGAGCGTTTAAAGAGGCGCCACAACGCGTCTTTGTTGTGCATGGTGAAGATACTGTAACAGAAGAGTTCGCAAAGACGGTGGAAGAAAAGTTTGGATATCAGGCTTATGCACCGTTTCCGTGTAGTGAAGCAGACCTCTTGACAAATGAGATCTTAAGTGAAGGTGTAAAGATTCCGGTGAAGGCGAAAAAACCGGCACAGCGTAAAGCGGATGCGGCGTTTGAACGTCTTGTTGCAGCAGGAAGGCGTTTACTTGATGTTATTTACAAGAACGAAGGTCTCGCGAATAAAGACAAAGCAAAATTCGAGTCGCAGATTAATAATTTGTCGGATAAATGGGATATTTGATTGTCAAGGACTAAAACTTTATAAAATTCAGCACTTCATGGAATATCTTATTCAAAGAGTGAGAATGATTCTAAGTAGAAAAAAAACTTAGGAGGTTTCTTATAATGGTTGTGAATAAGGTAGAACTGTGTGGAGTGAATACATCAAAGCTCCCACTTCTCAGGGAAAAGGAGAAGGAGGAGCTTTTTCGCAAGATTCGTCAGGGGGACAAGTTGGCGCGGGAAGAATACATCAAAGGAAATCTTCGGCTGGTGCTTAGTGTGATGAAACGGTTTGACAGCAGTAATGAAAATGCAGATGATCTGTTTCAGATTGGATGTGTGGGGCTTGTAAAGGCCGTAGATAACTTTGATCCAGATCGCCAGGTGAAGTTTTCTACTTATGCGGTTCCTATGATCATAGGAGAAATCCGCCGGTATCTGCGAGATAACAGTTCCCTTCGCGTGAGCCGCTCATTGCGTGATATAGCTTATAAAGTAATTTATACAAGAGAAGGTTATATTCGAAAAAATATGAAAGAACCCAGCATTCAGGAAATCGCAGAAGAGATTGGACTTTCAAAAGAAGAAATAGTTTATGCACTGGATGCAGTACAGACACCAATGAGTCTTCAGGAACCGGTGTATAATGATGGTGGCGATGCACTGTATGTGATGGATCAGGTCAGTGATAAGAAGAACAGAGAAGAAAACTGGGTGGAAGAGTTGTCTTTAGAAGCTGCGATGGAACGGCTGAATGAAAGAGAGAGACGGCTGATCCGTTTACGATTTTTTGAAGGAAAGACGCAGATGGAAGTTTCGGAACAGATTGGAATTTCGCAGGCACAGGTGAGCCGTTTAGAGAAAAATGCTTTAAAAACAATGAGACAATATCTTCTTGGAAAATAGAGAGAAAGTATTGAAATTTTTATGACTTCATACTATGATAAATGGGAAGAAAATGTTACAGAAAGTAACAGAAAAGAGCAGATATGGTTATGGTGTAATGTAACCAATGATAAAGTATGGAGGCAGCTATGATAAAGGCTTGTATTTTTGATCTGGATGGAACGTTGACAAACACATTGGATTCACTGGAATATTCAGTCAATGAGACGATGAAAGAGATTGGAATGCCACAGATCACAAAGGAACAGTGCCGGCAGTTCGTTGGAGATGGGGCGAAGGTTCTGCTTGAACGGACATTAAAGGCAGGCGGGGATACACAACTGTGTCATCTTGAAGAGGCGGTGGAAGCGTATGCCAGGATATTTGATGCAAATTGTATGTACAAGGTTGCTCCGTACGAAGGAATTCCACAGATGTTGCAGCAGTTGAAAGAGAGTGGTATCAAACTTGCAGTTTTATCAAATAAGCCAGACAGACAGGCCGTTCATGTGGTTGAAGAAGTATTTGGAAAAGAACTTTTTGACCATATACAGGGGCAGAAGGATGGAGTTCCTAAGAAACCGGATCCGACGGCCGCGTTGACGATTGTCAGTTCATTTGGGGTTTTGCCGGAAGAAGCAGCATACATCGGAGATTCAGAAGTGGATCTTGCAACGGGTCATGCGGCAAAGATGCAGACAATTCTTGTGTCCTGGGGATTCCGTGGAAGAAAAGCTCTTTTAGAGGACGGAGCTGAATGTATTGTTGATTCAGCGGAAGAGATACGAAAGATTGTTAAGAAACAGGAGGAGAAGTAATGGGAGAGTACAATGAAGAGTGTCTGAAGACTTTTTTGGAGAAGCAGGAGCAGCTTTTTGATGAACCGGTAGCAGAGACCCTTGAGGCAGCAGAAGCTTTTCTGGAGGACTGTATGGCAGTTGTTGTAGAATCTCTGGCTGAAGTAAGAGAATACTTTGAAGAGAATGGCATGGATGTAGACGGGATGTCAGAGGAAGAATTGGAAGAGGCTTCTGAAGTGTTTGCACTGCCGGATGGTACTTATCTGATCGTAGAAGGATAAGCAGAATTAAAATAGTAGTGATTGTGAAAAAGCAATTGAAAAGCCACAGAAAGGATGGACTGTGGCTTTTTTGCTGTATAAACCCGGCAAGCAGCATTTTTGAGTGCTTATGAAGAAATGTTAGTTTCAGCAATGCAGCATTGCGGATCGGATTTTGCTGACTGCTCTTTTGGATGGAACATAAGAATCAGAAGAAGGATCAGAAGAATGCCGAGAGCAGCAAAAATAATAGTATAGATGATCTCTTTCATATGAAGGACAATGATTTTAGTTTTTGATTTCATGAGTATCCCCCTTTTTATACAATTTATGAATTTACAGAGCAATTATGCATGACAAATATTCACACATGCGGTAAAATAAAGATTACTGTTTGCAAGAGGAAAACCTATGAAAATAAGTCATTGTTGCTTACAGTGGGAAGATGAGAATGGAAAATGTATTTGGGAAAGGAAGAAGAAGATGTATATTATAGCAGGATTAGGCAATCCGACGAAAGAATACGAAGGAACAAGACACAATGTCGGATTTGATGTTATAGATCGACTTTCTGAGAGATATAATATAGATGTAACTATGGAGAAGCATCGTGCTTTGATCGGAAAGGGTATGATTGCAGGACAGAAGGTGATTTTGGTAAAACCGCAGACTTATATGAATCTTAGTGGCGAGAGCATCCGAAGTGTGATTGACTATTATAAAGTGGATCCTGAGAAGGAACTGATCGTGATTTATGATGATATCAGTCTTGGGGTAGGACAATTAAGAATTCGTGCAAAAGGCAGTGCAGGTGGGCATAATGGAATAAAAAATATTATTGCACATCTTGGCGGACAGGTTTTTCCTAGAATAAAAGTAGGAGTTGGAGAAAAACCACCGAAGTATGATCTTGCAGATTATGTTTTAGGACATTTTTCTAAGGCGGAACAGGAACTGATGAGCGAAGGTTATGATAATGCGGTAAAAGCGGTGGAACTGATCGTGAGTGACCAGATAAGCGAAGCGATGAACGAATATAATCGTAAAAAGAAGGACGAGTAGAGATGCAGGCTTTTTTAGAACCATTAAAAGAACTGGCTGATTATCAGGAGATTGTCAGTTCGAGAAGAAAGAAAACGGGTTTCCTGCAAATCGCAGGATGTGTGAATTCACAGAAGATACATCTTGCGAAAGCACTGAGCGATGGCTTTGAGTACAGAGTCATCGTTTTTTCCAGTGAAGAAAAAGCAAAACAGGCTTATGAAGAATGGCGTGTACTGGAGGAAAATGTATGGTTTTATCCGGCAAGAGATCTTTTGTTTTATCATGCAGATATTAAGGGCGCATTTTTGACAGGGAAACGTATGGAAGTATTGCGTGCGATTGTAGAGAAGAAAGGACGGGAAGCAATTACTGTAGTTACAACAATGGACGCATTTCTGGATGGGCTTCCATCGAAAGAAGAACTGTGCGGGAACAGGATTAAGATTCATGCAGAAGAGGCGTTGGATTTTCAGAAATTACAGGAAAACCTTTCGATATTAGGATATGAAAGGGAAAACCAGGTTGAAAGTCCGGGACAATTTGCAGTCAGAGGTGGGATTCTGGATGTATTTCCACTGACAGAGGAGAATCCGGTTCGAATTGAATTATGGGGAGACGAAGTTGATTCTATTAGAAGTTTTGATGTGGAAAGTCAGAGGTCGACAGAGAATTTACAGGAAATAGAAATCTATCCGGCAACTGAGAACTGGAAGCAGATGGAAACGGAAAGCTTTTTGGCATATTTTCCGGTAAAGGAGACAATCTTGTTTTTGGATGAACCGGTACGTCTTCAAGAATCTGCAGAAATCGTGGAAAAAGAGTATTTTCACAGCTTGGAGAGCAGAGAAGAAGCCGGTATGGAGACAGATGAGATTCCGATTCAGGTGGAACAGACAGATCATACGATTGGAAAGATGAACAAGTATTATGGAATTGCATTTACCATGTTGGAATCAAAATGTGGAATGTTTAAAGTAAGGTCTGTCTACAGTCTGCAGGTTAAAACTGTCAATCCGTATAATAGCAGTTTTGAGCTCCTGACACGAGATCTGAAGAAACTGAAAAGAACAGGGTATCGTGTGATTCTTGTTTCAGGTTCAAGAACAAGAGCAAAACGTCTTGCAGAAGATCTGAGAGATTATGACCTGAGCAGTTTTTATAGTGAAGAGATGGAACGGCAGGTGAATCCGGGAGAGATTATGGTAACCTGTGGTTACATTGCAGAGGGATACGAATACCCGATGTTAAAGTTTACGGTCATCTCGGAATCTGATATTTTTGGTAAGAAAAAGAAAAAAAAGAAAAGAAAAACTTACGAAGGAAAAAAAATCCAGGAATTTGCCGAACTTAAACCGGGAGACTATGTGGTACATGAGAATCACGGACTTGGAATTTATCAGGGAATTGAGAAAGTCGAAGTAGATACTGTTACTCGAGATTATATGAAAATTTCCTATGCGGACGGAGGAATTCTCTATATACCGGCAACACAGATGGATCTGATCCAGAAATACGCAGGAGCAGATGCAAAGCCACCAAAATTGAATAAGCTTGGTACACCTCAGTGGAAAAAAACAAAAGGACAGGTAAAAAAAGCGGTTCAGTTAATCGCAAAAGATCTTGTAAAACTCTACGCAACGCGCCAGCAGACAGAAGGTTATGTTTATGGACCGGATACGGTCTGGCAGAGAGAGTTTGAGGAGATGTTTCCATTTGAAGAGACAGAGGATCAGCTTCGTGCAATTGAAGATACAAAGAAAGATATGGAAAGTACGAAGATTATGGATCGTCTGATCTGCGGAGATGTAGGGTATGGTAAGACTGAAATTGCGATAAGAGCAGCTTTTAAGGCAGTGCAGGAAGGAAAACAGGTTGTTTATCTTGTACCTACAACGATTCTTGCGCAGCAACACTATAATACATTTATTCAAAGGTTTAAAGATTTTCCGGTGCGTGTTGACTTGATGAGCCGTTTTCGGACGCAGGCGCAGCAGAAAAAAACAGTAGAGGATTTGAAAAAAGGTCTGGTTGATATCGTGATCGGAACACACAGAGTGCTTTCAAAGGATGTTGGATATAAAGATTTAGGACTTCTGATCATAGATGAAGAACAACGTTTTGGTGTGACGCATAAGGAAAAAATTAAAAAATTAAGAGAAAATATAGATGTGTTGACGCTGACAGCAACGCCAATCCCAAGAACACTTCATATGAGTTTAATCGGAATTCGCGATATGAGTGTGCTTGAGGAAGCACCGATGGATCGTATGCCAATACAGACGTATGTAATGGAATACAATGATGAGATGGTTCGTGAGGCTATTGAGCGTGAACTTGCCAGAGGTGGACAGGTTTATTATGTTTATAACAGAGTAGAAAATATTGCAGATCTAGCACTTCGTGTGCAGAAACTGGTGCCGGATGCAAGGGTATCTTACGCACATGGACAGATGAATGAACATCAGTTGGAAGATATTATGTATGATTTTATCAATGGTGATATTGATGTGCTTGTATCGACAACAATTATTGAAACAGGACTGGACATTGCGAATGCTAATACGATGATTATACAAGATGCAGATAGATTTGGACTGTCACAGTTATATCAGTTGCGAGGAAGAGTTGGGAGATCCAATCGAATGGCATATGCATTTCTGCTGTATCAGAGGGATAAGATGCTTAAAGAAGTTGCAGAGAAGAGGCTGGCTGCAATTCGTGAATTTACAGATCTTGGATCGGGATTCAAGATCGCAATGCGTGATCTTGAGATCCGAGGTGCGGGAAATCTTCTAGGAGAGTCGCAAAGTGGTCATATGGCAGCAGTTGGATATGACTTGTACTGCAAGATGCTTAATGAGGCTGTCAGTCAGTTGAAAGGTAAAAAAGAAGAAGCAGACTACGCTACAACGATTGATCTTGATATAGATGCATTTATTCCGGAATCTTACATTAAAAACGAGTATCAAAAATTGGATATTTATAAGAGAATTGCCACAATTGAAACAGAAGAAGAGATGGATGATATGACAGAAGAACTGATTGATCGTTTTGGAGATCTTCCGAAAAAAGTACAGCAGCTTCTTCATATTGCAGCACTTAAGAGTCTTGCGCATTCTGCATATATTACAGCGATAGAACAAAAGGGAAAAGACTACAAATTTATCTTATATGAAAAAGCAAATCTGGATCCGGCAAAAATTCCGGCACTTTTAAAGAAATATGGAAATAATATGACTTTCAAAGCAGAAGCAGTCCCGTATTTCCTTTATCAAAAGAAAGGGAGAAGCGGAAAAGAGAAAGGGGAAAATGTTCTGCAGATGCTAAGAGAAATTATAGAGAGTATTCGCGAACTTCGATTAGATCAGGGAAGTTGAGGAGATTCTGTGTTTGGGGTTGTGATAGAACAAAAAACACGATATAATGAGCGGTAGTATGGCTGCGTAAGTAAATACGTAAAAAGAGGAGGATTTACCAGATGGTACGTTTGGCAAAAAGGCTGGCAGTGCTTGCAGTGGCAGGCACATTGACAGCAACATCTTTGACAGGATGCGGAACAATAAATACAGATGAGACAGTTGCAACAGTCGGTGATGAGAAGATTACACTTGGAGTCGCGAATTTTTACGCAAGATTGCAGCAGGCTCAGTATGAAACCTACTATGCGAGTATGATGGGAACAACAGCAGAAGAGATGTGGGCAAAGGAAGTGTCAGACAATCAGACATATGAGGAGCAGACAAAGAAGAGTATTCTTGAGAATCTGGAGAATATGTATCTTGTTTCACAGCATGCATCTGACTATGATGTTGCACTGACAGAGGAAGAGCAGCAGGCGATTAAAGATGCAGCAGCAAAATTCGGTGAAGATAATTCGGATGATGTGAAGAAAGTGGTATCAGGAGATGAGGAGGAAGTGGCTAAAGTTCTCGAACTGATGACAATTTCGAATAAGATGGAAACGGCAATGGAAGCTGGTGTGGATGAGAATGTATCAGATGAAGATGCAGCACAGAAGAGTATGCAATATCTCTTATTCTCATATACAACAACAGATGATTCGGGAGAATCCCAGACATTATCAGATGATGAGAAAGAAGCTTTGAAGACGACCGCACAGGCATTTGATGATCGGTTAAAGGGTGGAGAAGATATGGAGACTGTTGCATCAGCAGCCGGACTTACAGCCCAGACAGCTACATTTGATTCTGAAAGTACAAGCCCGGATAAGGATTTGATCGCAGCAGCAGATGCATTGACAAATGAAGGCGATGTTACAGATATTATAGAGACAGAGAACGGAATTTATATTGCAAAGCTTACAAGTCTTTTGGACAGAGAGGCAACAGACAGTAAAAAAGAAAGTATTGTAAGTGAGAGAAAACAGGAACAGTATGATTCACTTCTGGAGCAGTGGAAAAAGGATACAAAAATCAAAGAAGAGAAAAAAGTATGGAAGAAGATCAGTTTTGAAAAACAGGGTGTAACAATTAAAACGTCAGATACATCAGATACTTCAGACAGCCAGAATTAAAAAAACAGGGACAAAAACTTTGTGAAGACCAACAAGTTTTTGTCCCTGTTATGTTTACACGAGCAACGAGCCAAAGTCCGTGCTTTCACGAAAAATCAAATGTATTCCAGTTTTTCGAAATAATGCATTAAGATATCAGCACAGTTTTCAACACCAAGCTCGGAAGTGTCAAGAATCATGTGATAATCATTCACATCTCCCCAGGTCTTGCCGGTGTGTTCATAATAATAAGCAGCACGCTCTTCATCCGTATGCTCCACTTTTTCTTTTGCGGCATCATGATCAAGATTTTCTTTTTTCATGATTCTCTGAATGCGGTCCTCTTTGGCAGCACTCACATAGATGTTTAATACATTCATCCGGTCTTTCAGAATATCTGAGGCGCATCGTCCGAGAATAATGCAAGGGTTTTCAGCCAGTTTCCGGATTGCTTCAGCTTCACTTTCATATTTGTGATCAGAGAGCTTTTCTTCTATATAGGCCTTGTCATAGACCGGAATATCAAGTCGTTTCGAAAGCTCTTCAGCAATAATGCTGGCTCCGGTACCGAAACGACGACTCATAGTAATTACTAATTTCATAATGAAGTCCTCCTTTGTAGAAATAACATTCAGATGAATTTTATTATAGCACGTTCTGTTTGATTTGTCTCGGTTTTACTTACTTGTATCCAATGATGGGAAGCTGCCAGTGAAAATGTATCCATTTTTCAGGAAAAATAAAGGAGGAATTTTAATGAAAAAATGGATGTAAAACTTTATACAATCCCCCATTGCAAGATCATGTATACTAATGATATAATTTATAGTAGCGTTTTTGGCAGTTGCCAGAAGCAAACTTATGGATGATTAAAAATTTGAGTAGGTGACGGATTTGAAGAATAAGATCAAACGTTTTGCAAAGGGGGATTTTCACATCCCGCAGCCGGAAATTATTTTTCCTGAGACTCACATTACGATGCGTGTCGGAGAAGGAGAAAAATATGAGGGAAGCTTTTCTCTGCAGAATGAAGGAGAAGGGACAATACGTGGACTTGTATATCCTTCTTCCTATCGTGTACAGTGCGCAGAGCAGGGTTTTGATGGAAATCCGGTAAATATTTATTATACATACGATGGAAGAGGACTTGTGCCGGGACATGTTGAACATGGGAAATTTACGATTGTATGTAATGGTGGAGAGTATGATATTGCATTTACTGCAATTATTGAGAAACCATTTGTTATGACTCGATACGGAAAGGTTCAGAGCCTGGAAGATTTTAAGAAGCTTACATATCGTGATGCAGCTGAGGCAGTGAAGTTATTCCGGTCCAGAGATTTCTTTGAGATTCTCAAATATGAAGATACGAGGATCAAGGCGCTTTATAATAATATGCGTAAATGGGAACTGGATCAGCACGCCCTTGAAGAATTCCTGGTAGGGTGCAAGCAGAAAGAAAAGATTTTTCTTACATTGGAAGAAGAAAGCCGTGCTTTTATTTCTCTTGTAGAAGACAGAAAAGAGACTTTTACTGTGAAGAAAAATACCTGGGGATATCTGGAGATTGATGTAAGAACAGAAGGCGATTTCCTTTCTGTTGAGCACAGACATCTGACGACAGACGAATTTATAGGTAATGCCTATCGTCTGGAATATGGTATTTCTATGGATAAGCTTCACAGAGGAAGTAACTTTGGAAGGATTATTCTGGAAACTCCATATGAAACATTGAGTTATGAGGTCGTAGTGGAAAAGGATATTTGCAGAGATGAGGAACATCGTGCAAATGAAAAAGAATTTAATGGAATTCTGAAAGATTATCTGAAATATGAAGGTGACAAGATGTCACTGGAAGATTGGACAGAGGCTTCTATAAAGAAAATTTCACATCTTCGCGAGGTAGATGAACGTAATGAATTTTACCTTCTTGCCCAGGCACATATCTGCATTTTGGGTAATCGGATGGATGAGGCAAAATGGCTTTTAGAATCTTATAACTACAATCGTTTTGCAATCGGTAAGGATGTTGAATTGAGTTCCTATTACCTTTATCTGACGACAAAACTGAGTAATGATTCGATTGGGCAGAGAAGGGTCGCAGAAGAACTTTCACGTTCTTTTATGAAGCATCCGGACAGCTGGCGGATTCTTTGTATGCTGATTGAGGTTGATTCAGAATATAAAATCTACAGTGAAAGACTGAATGTGCTTGAGAAGCAGTTTATGGAGTATAAGTCTCACAGCTTATGGTTCTATCTTCAGGCATTCCGTTGTTTTAAAGAGAAGAGCTCATCTCTTAAAAAACTCGGACAGTTTGAAGTACAGGTTCTGCTTTTTGGCGTGAAATATAAACTGATGACGAAGGAACTTGCATTATATACAGCAAACCTGGCAAGTCAGATGAAGAATTTTGATAAACATCTGTATAATGTACTTGTGAAGTGTTATGAGATGTATGATGAAGCGATGATATTGACTTCTATCTGTACATTGCTTATAAAAGGCAGCAGAACAGAACACATCTATTTCCATTGGTATGAGAAAGCGGTAGACGCAGAGTTGAAGATCGCGCAGCTTTACGAATATTATATGGCGGCTGCGAGACCGGAAGAATTTCATAAGCAGCTTCCTCGTTCGGTATATTTGTATTTTATGCATGGAAATTCTCTGGATTATAAGAAATGCGCATTTTTGTATGCAAATCTGATTACTTATGAAGATGAGACAAGCGAGATTTATGCGCACTACAGGGATGAGATGGAAGAATTCACATGGAATCAGCTGGAGAAGAGAAATATAGATGAAGATCTGCGGATCATTTATAAGCGATTCCTTGTAGAGACAGACATGAGTCAGGACAGAATCCGCGCTCTTTATGATGTGTGTCACGCATATTGGATTACAACAAAGGTTCCGAATATGAAATTTATTCATGTAATCGCAGCTGATGGAACAATTACACAGAAGGCAGCATATACAGAGAATGGAGCCAGAGTATTTCTGTATGCAAAGACGGATCGCATTGTATGGGAAGCAAAAGATGGAAGACATTATACAGATTCTATCCCATATGAGAGTAAACGTCTGTTTTATGAACTTAGATATATGGATATCTGCAGAAAATATGCAAATAGCCTGAACCGAAGCAAAGCGTTTGAAGAAGAGGAAGAGCTGACACTGGAAATCGTAAAGGAAAAGGGTCTGGAAAATTTCCCGGAGGATGAGATCCAGGCACTGTGCAGCAAGATGATTCGTGAGACAAATTATGAGAATGATGATTTCCTGACCTATGTTTGTTATGATTTATTTAAGAAAAAACAGTATGATAAAGTGATTCTTACGTATTTGGCAAACTTCTACTGTGGAGCAACACAGGAGATGAAGGAATTGTGGAAAGTTGCCAGAGAGTATGAAGTCCATACGCATAAACTGGCAGAACGGATCATTACACAGATGCTCTTTTCAGAGGAATTATTCCAGGAGACAAAAGTATTTGAAGCTTATTATGATGAAGGTGCATACTTCCGGCTCCAGCAGGCTTATCTGGCATATGTCTCCAGAGAATATGTTGTAGAAGCACGTAAGATAGAGAAATCTATAATTGATATTATCTGCAGGGAAGCAGAGAAGGGTGAGACAATAATCGATATTTGTATGATTGCTGTTTTGAAATATTATTCGGATCAAGAGTATGAAACAAGCCTTAAGAAGACGCTGAAAAAGTTTATGCAGGAACTTTGTGGCAAACAGATTTATTTCCCATTTTTCCTTAAGTATGATAAGGAGTGGCTGATTGAATTCCAGTTGTGGGATAAGACACTGGTAGAATACAAGGGCCAGAAGGATAGCCGTGTTATGTTGTATTATCAGTTGCAGAAAGGTGGAAACGGAGATTCTGATTATGCAACAGAACTTCTGACACCAATGTATGAGAATTTGTATGTGAAGAAGTTTGTGTTGTTCTCGCATGAACGACTGATCTATTATTTTAAAGAAACAATTGACGGAAATTCTTACAGAAGTGAGAAAAAGATCTGCCAGCATACGGTTGAAAAAGGTGAACCGGGCAGATATGGAAGGCTCAATGACATTATTCTGGAAGAAGATCCGGAAGAACGAGAGAAGAAGATGAAGCAGTATGCACTGGAAGATGCGGTTGCATCACATATGTTCATACAGTATTAAGGAGGAAATCTTTTCATGGGACAGGGAAGTATAATTGGATATGAGATAAATGAAAAGACATGCCAGATCAGTTTTTATAATGATAAAGAGATGGAACCTCAGACACTGGAAGTTGACTCAGATAATTTTCAGATTCCTTTGATTATTGGAAAACTAAGAGACACATGGGCATATGGAAAAGAGGCGAAACGTCTTGCAACACTGAAAGAAGGATTTACCGTTGCCCGTCTGCTTTCGAGAAGTCTTGCAAATGAGAAAATTGAATTTGGTGATGAGACATATGATGCAGTATGGCTGCTTTCACAGTTTATCCAGATGTCTTTACAGTCATTTCCTAAAATTGATGGAATTGTGTTCAGTGTACCGGTTCTTACAGAAGAACTGGCACAGATGCTTCGAAGGATCGCAGTTCGTATGAATATTGATAAAAGACATATCTTTATTCAGGATTATAAAGAGAGTTTTTGTAATTATCTCTTCTATCAGCCGAAAGAACTGTGGCAGTATGATGCAGCATTGTTCTGCTGTGACCGTAATGAGATCAAAGCATATATGCTGCGCAGACTGAAGCCGGGACTTGGTGGTGGAAAGACTACATTTGTTACGGTTGATGAAGTTGCAAATGCACATATGAAAGAACTGGCGCTTGTTTATCCGGTTTTGAACGAGGACAAAGCAAAAGAAGCCGATGCGATGTTCTGTAAATTTATACAGAGCGTGTTTGATAAGAGGATTGTTTCTTCCGTATTCCTGACAGGAGAAGGGTTCGAAAATAACTGGTATCCGAAGTCATTGCGGGTGCTTTGCAATGGAAGAAGAGCATTTATCGGAAATAATCTGTACAGCAAAGGAGCTTGCTATACTGCATACAGAAAACTGTATATGCATATAGAGAATCCGGTTTATCTATCGGAGACTAAGCTGACAGATCAGATTACAGTCAATATGCGTGTGGATGGTCAGGAAATGTGGTATCCGCTTGTTTCCTGGGGTGCACACTGGTATGAGTCAAATAATCAGTGGGAAGTGATACTTGAAGAGGGTGATGATATAGAATTCCATATCGAGTCACTGGTTCAGGGAACGGTTAAGACCGAAAAAATCTCTTTGGAGAGACTTCCAAAGCGAGCAGAGTACTCTACAAGACTTCAGATAGAAACGATGTTTCAGGATGAAAAAACCTGCAAGATTACAGTACGTGATGTCGGATTTGGAGATTTCTTCCTGCCGACGGATTTCCGTGAGGAAAAGGTGATACATTTAGGAGGTAATGATGGGAAATTTAATTCTTTGTCATGACAGACACGCAGCACATCCTTATGAGATTTCCAGGATCCACTGCAGGATCTTTACAATAGAAGAATTGTGTTACTATCTGTGTAATAATTTATATCTGATCGATTATACGATCATGAATGAACCGCTTTGCACCTGGTTGGAAGAAGAGCTCGGTATGAAAGAACTGGCAGAGCAGCTTCGAGATTTGATGCGTATGCGTGGATCTGTCGAGAACTTTGTTCTTACAATTTTGAAAGCTTCAAAGATCTATAAAGAATCTGAGATGATCCGTATCCAGAATGTTTTGGAACATCTGAAAAATCAGAAGGATGTAGAGCGTAAGAAGTATAAAGGCGATAATCTTCTTGAAAGCGGTGAGATTGAAGAAGCAATCATTGTTTATCAGGAAATCCTGAATCAGGAAAAAGATGAGAGTGTAGATGAAAAATTCTATGGAAAGATCTATGCATGTCTTGGAGCGGCATATGGACGATTGTTCCTTTATCAGGAAGCGGCCAAAATGTATGACAGAGCCTACCAGATCTGCGAAGATAAGGAATTACTAAAACCATATCTGTATGCGTCTTATAAGTATATGTCGCTGGAAGAATTTCATATTCTGCTTACAAAGCACAGTGAATATCAGGAAGTGAATGCACAGATGAGAAGTGAGATGGACGAAGTGAAGCAGAATCTTCAGATTGAGCCAAATGAAGTACTTTTGGAGAAGTGGAAGAGGAAACATAGAAGAAATCATACATAATACAGACTTTTTGTGCAGCTGTTCACAGAATCTATGAGCAGCTGCATTGTTTACTGTTCACACGATGTGCGACCAGCAACGCATCTCGCCATTTTAAATCGCCTTTGGCGATGGGGCGAGATGCATTCAAGTCAAAACGCGCATCCTCCGTGTCAATCAGCGGAGTGATTGACACAGGAGTGAACAGTAACCTGCATTGTTCTGTACCTTTTGGTTACTGTTTTGGGGTTTGACATATATTGTATGCTATGGTAGAATACAACGGTAACTTTACCGTAGTACAGTGACTCATTGGTAGAGAATAAAAGCCAAACTCAATGATGGAGGGTGTTATTATGAAAAGAAAAGTATTAAGTGTGTTATTATGTGCAGGACTTGCAGTTTCTATGTTGGCAGGATGTGGTTCAGACTCTTCTAATGCGAATAAGAAAGCGGAATCAACAGGGAGTGATCTTGAATATGTGAAAGACAAAGGGACACTCGTGGTCGGTGTTACTGACTTTGAACCAATGGATTATAAAGATGATAATGGTGAGTGGGTCGGATTTGATGCAGACATGGCGAAAGCATTTGCAGAGAGTATCGGAGTTGAGGCAGAATTTGT
The DNA here is from genome assembly GCF_020560115.1 of Mediterraneibacter sp. 210702-DFI.5.30. Classification (NCBI taxonomy): domain Bacteria; kingdom Bacillati; phylum Bacillota; class Clostridia; order Lachnospirales; family Lachnospiraceae; genus Mediterraneibacter; species Mediterraneibacter sp. 210702-DFI.5.30. Next base: position 16,485 of record NZ_JAJCME010000017.1, on the reverse strand, counting down.
AGAGATTGACTGGGATAATAAAGAGCTTGAGCTTGATGGAAAGTCAATCGACTGCGTATGGAATGGTATGACACTGACAGATGAAGTGGAAAGCTCCATGGAATGCACAGATGCTTATATGAATAATGCACAGGTTGTAGTTGTACCGGCTGACAAAGCTGATAAGTATCAGGATGAGGATAGTGTGAAAGATTTAACTTTTGCAGTAGAAGCAGGAAGTGCAGGAGAAGAGCAGGTAAACAGAATCGGTGCTCAGTATACAGCCGTTTCATCACAGGCAGATGCATTGATGGAAGTTGCTTCAGGAAATTCAGATGCAGCTGCAATTGATGCTTTGATGGCAGCAGCTATGATTGGAGAAGGAACAGGTTATGCAGATCTTACTTACACAATAAGTCTGAACGATGAGGAGTATGGTGTTGGATTCCGTAAAGGATCTGATCTTGCAGCAGCTCTGAACGACTATTTTAAGAAGAGTATGGAAGATGGATCAATGAAGAAATGTGCTGAGACTTACAAGGTGCAGGCTGCATTGATTGAAAAATAAATTTAGGATGGAGCTTTAATAAAATGGAACTTATTATGGAACAATTTCCAATCGTTATTCACTCACTGAATGTGGGATTTTTACAGACGCTGAAGCTGTTTTTTGCAACGCTTCTTGGAGCTATTCCGTTGGGACTGGTTATTGCATTTGGATCAATGTCACATTTTAAACCGTTGAGTTATATCACGAATATCATTGTTTGGATCGTGCGAGGCACACCGCTTATGATCCAGATGCTGATCATTTATTATTTCCCGGGACTGGTCTTAGGAAACCCAATTTGGGGTGGCGGTGAAAGCGGAAGATTTCTTGCAGCTTCGGTTGCATTTATCTTTAACTATGCATGCTATTTCTCGGTAATTTACCGCGGAGGAATCCAGGGTATCCCACAGGGACAGACGGAGGCCGGACTTGTTCTTGGAATGACAAAGCATCAGATCTTCTTTAAGGTTAAGCTGCTTCAGATGGTGAAGAGAATTGTTCCACCGATGTCAAATGAGATCATCACACTTGTAAAAGATACTTCTCTTGCACGAATCATTGCACTGCAGGAGATTATCTGGGCAGGACAGGCGTTCCTGAAAGGTTCTCAGGGAATCTCAGGTGCGATCTGGCCGATGTTCTTTACAGCTTTTTATTATCTGATCTTCAATGGTATTCTGACAGTCCTTCTTGGAAAGCTTGAGAAGAAGCTGGAATATTTTAATTAAATGGGGAGGAAGAGATAAATGGCAATACTTGAAGTAGAACATATTAATAAAACATTTGGACGGACAGAAGTATTGAAAGATATCAGCTTTTCGTTGGAACGTGGACAGGTACTTTCCTTGATCGGTTCCTCGGGAAGTGGAAAGACGACACTTCTGCGCTGTCTGAATTTTCTGGAGACACCGGATAAAGGTGTGATCCGTGTAAATGATGAATTATTGTTTGATGCTGCAAATCCTGTAACAAAACAGGAAAGTGAGATCCGTAAGAAAAGATTACATTTTGGACTTGTATTCCAGTCTTTTAATCTGTTCCCGCAGTATACAGCACTTGGGAATGTAATGCTGGCGAAGGAACTACTTGCAAAAAGTCAGCCTGATTATAAGGCACGCAAGAAAGAGATACACGCAGAGATTGAAGCGGAAGCAAAGCGCCTCTTAGATCAGATGGGACTTTCAGAGCGTATGAATAACTATCCGCATCAACTTTCCGGAGGACAGTGTCAGCGTGTGGCGATTGCCCGTGCACTTGCACTCAGTCCGGATATTCTATGCTTTGACGAGCCGACTTCGGCGCTTGATCCGGAGCTTACAGGTGAAGTACTGAAAGTTATCAAAGGACTTGCAGATCAGAATACTACGATGATCATCGTAACGCATGAGATGGCATTTGCAAGAGACGTATCGGACAAAGTTCTGTTTATGGATGACGGTAAGATACTTGAGCAGGGAACTCCTGAGGACGTGTTTGAGAATCCAAAAGAAGAGCGTACCCGTCAATTTTTGTCTCGTTATACAAATGGATAGTGATTTTGTAAATACTGGACAAAAAATGAAGGCGGTAATAAGATACGAAGAATAAAAACGACGAATATATTAGAAATACTAATATATTGGACGTAAATAAAATAATGAGCAGGAAGAAATACAAGGCGGAGGGAATGTTGATTTTCACTCCGCCTTATATTATAATCGGTTTTGTATGATACAGAAATCATGATAAAAACTAGCAGGAACTAGGTAAGGAGCATAAACTGACATGAGTGAATTTGAAAAAGCAGTGACGGGACTTGGGGAAGAATGCGGTGTTTTTGGTGCTTATGATGTGGATGGGCATGATGTGGCTGCATCAGTCTATTATGGCTTGTTTGCTCTGCAGCATAGAGGTCAGGAGAGCTGCGGTATTGCAGTGACAGACACTTATGGGAAGAGAAACGTCCTTTCAAAAAAAGGACTTGGCCATGTGGATGACGTGTTTGATGAAGAGGGCCTTTCAGAGCTGAAAGGAAATCTTGGTGTGGGCCATGTAAGATATTCAACAGCAGGCGCAACACGTGTAGAGAATGCAATGCCACTTGTTATAAACTATGTAAAGGGAACACTTGCAATTGCACATAACGGAAATTTAGTAAATGCAATCGAGCTGAGAGAAGAACTCAGCCAGACAGGTGCTATTTTTCAGACAACAATAGATTCTGAAGTAATCGCATATCTTATTGCGAGAGAGCGTCTTCATACACCGACAGCAGAAGAAGCAGTGAAGCGTGCGATGCAGAAGATCAAGGGTGCATACGCACTTGTTGTTAGCAGCCCGAGAAAAATGATTGGTGCAAGAGATCCATTTGGACTCAAGCCACTGTGTATCGGAAAACGTGACAATACATATTTCCTTGCTTCTGAGAGCTGTGCAATCGCAGCTGTAGACGGTGAGTTTGTAAGAGATGTTCTTCCGGGAGAAATCGTAACAATTACAAGAAAACATGGAATCCAGTCAGATACGAGTATGGTGATCGATTCGGAAAAACAGGCAAGATGTATTTTTGAGTATATTTATTTTGCAAGAACAGACAGTACAATCGATGGTGTAGGTGTATACCATTCCAGAATTCTGGCAGGAAAAGCACTTGCGGAATCTTATCCGGTAGACGCTGATCTTGTTGTAGGAGTTCCGGACTCCGGTCTGGTAGCAGCGAAAGGATATTCTGAGCAGTCAGGAATTCCGTATGGAATGGCATTTCACAAGAATAGCTATGTGGGAAGAACATTTATCAAACCGAAACAAAGCGAACGTGTTTCCAGTGTAAAAATCAAACTGAATGTGATTCCGGAAGTTGTAAAGGGAAAACGAATCGTAATGGTAGATGATTCCATCGTGCGTGGAACAACTTGTGCAAATATCATTAAGATGCTGAAAAAAGCCGGAGCAAAAGAGGTACATGTACGTATCAGTTCTCCACCGTTCTTACATCCATGCTTCTTTGGAACGGATGTTCCGTCAAATGAGCAGCTGATCGCACATACTCACACACAGGAGGAGATCCGTCAGCTGATTGGAGCAGACTCTCTTGGATACATGGAGATTGAGAAACTGAAAGACATGGTTGGAGATCTTAAGTATTGCGATGCCTGCTTTACAGGAAAGTATCCGATGGAAGTTCCGAAAGAGGATATCAGTCAGGCATTTGAACAAAATTGATTTTGAAGACTCAGTTTATGTGTTATAATAAATGAACAGTTACGATAAAGATATGAAACAAGGAGAAAAGAATTATGAGTAATGATCGTTATGTAAGCCCGCTTTCAGAGCGTTATGCAAGCCGCGAGATGCAGTATATCTTCTCACCGGACAAAAAGTTCAGAACATGGAGAAGACTTTGGATCGCACTGGCAGAGACTGAGAAGGAGCTTGGACTTAACATCACGGATGAGCAGATTGAAGAGATGAAGAGCCATGCGGATGATATTAACTTTGAGGTGGCAAAGGAACGTGAGAAGGTTGTACGTCATGATGTTATGTCTCATGTTTATGCATATGGTGTTCAGTGTCCGAAAGCAAAAGGAATCATCCATCTTGGAGCTACATCCTGTTATGTAGGAGATAATACAGATATTATTATTATGGCAGAAGCACTGAAACTGGTTCGCACAAAGCTTGTGAATGTAATTGCAGAGCTTGCGAAGTTTGCAGAGGAGCAGAAGAACCAGCCTACACTTGCTTTTACACATTTCCAGCCGGCACAGCCGACAACTGTTGGAAAGAGAGCAACTCTCTGGATGCAGGAGTTTGAAATGGATCTTGAGGATCTGGAATATGTACTTGGAAGTCTGAAACTGCTTGGATCTAAAGGAACAACAGGAACACAGGCAAGTTTTCTTGAACTGTTTGACGGAGATCAGGAGACAATTGACAAGATCGATCCAATGATCGCTGAGAAGATGGGATTTAAGGCATGTTATCCGGTATCCGGACAGACTTATTCAAGAAAAGTAGACACAAGAGTACTGAATGTACTGGCAGGAATTGCTGCAAGTGCTCACAAATTCTCTAATGATATCCGTCTGCTCCAGCATTTAAAAGAAATTGAAGAACCATTTGAGAAGACACAGATCGGATCTTCAGCAATGGCTTATAAGAGAAACCCGATGAGAAGTGAGAGAATTGCTTCCCTTTCAAGATATGTGATGATTGATGCACTTAATCCGGCAATCACATCTGCAACACAGTGGTTTGAGAGAACACTTGATGATTCCGCTAACAAGCGTCTGAGTGTTCCGGAAGGATTCCTTGCAATCGACGGAATACTTGATCTTTGTCTGAACGTTGTAGACGGACTGGTTGTATACCCGAAAGTAATCGAGAAGCGTCTGATGTCCGAACTTCCATTCATGGCAACAGAGAATATTATGATGGATGCTGTTAAAGCCGGTGGAGACCGTCAGGAGCTGCACGAAAGAATCCGTGAGCTTTCTATGGAAGCAGGAAGAAATGTAAAAGAGAAGGGACTTGACAATAACCTTCTTGAACTGATCGCAGCGGATCCGGCATTCAACCTGACTTTAGAGGATCTTCAGAAGACAATGAAACCGGAGAAATATGTTGGACGTGCAAGTGAGCAGGTAGATGCTTATCTTAAGAATGTGATCCGTCCACTGCTTGAAAAGAATAAAGAGATCCTTGGCGTGAAGGCTGAAATTAACGTATAGAATCCTTGGAATCTATCAGGACAAAGCGGAAAAATCAAAGGGATGTTGCATTTGGTTGCAGCATCCCTTTTTCTTTGATAAACTAAAATTATTTCGTATATTAAAATGTGGGGGAAAGAGAAAGGAATAAGAGAACATGGATATAGGACTGAATTGGAATGAATGGCATCAGGAAGCGGCGAGAAAACCATATGTCAGAGTGGGAGTGACTTTATTAAGTGGTGCGCTGATTCTGATGTCTGCACAGGAAATTGTTTCATTATATTTGGAAAAGAATCTGATTTCCGAAATAGAGGTCTGTGCGACAACAGAGGATATAAATGTGTCAGGAAATAATCTGCCGGAAAAAGTAACAATAACAAAACAGATAAAAGAACCGGAAAAAATGGATGAGCATTCTTTCTTATCAGCAGAAACTATCCAGACAGATGTTAATCAAGCAGATGTTATCCAGGTAGCAGCTGTTCTGGCAGAAATTTTAGTGGAAGAACCTATGGTAGAAGAAATTGCGGTGGAAGAACCAGTAGTAGAAGAGATTGTGGCAGAAAAACCAGGTGTGAAAAGAGATACAACTATAAATGTTGCAAGTGAACCGGTAATTACAAATCCTGATTCAATGGAAAATGTAAAAAATGAAAATGAGGATGAAGAAGGGTCGATAGCAGTGGGAAATACAGATACCGGATATCTTATTAATGCGGAAGGTATGATCTGTGGACTTTCAGGAGACAAAGAAGTGATAAAGGATGGAGTATTGTACTTTCCTGAAGAAGGATGTTCCGGAATTGCGAGAGGAGCACTGTCGGGTCTTGGTTCTGCTGTAGAAGAGATTGAAATTCCTGCTAATATAACAAATATTCAGCCAGGAGCGTTTGTTGGGCTGAGTAATCTGGGATGGATAGAAGCAGATGCAGCAAATCCAGCCTATGTTACGGTAGATGGTGTACTTTACACGGCAGATGGCACAGTTCTTCTTGCATTTCCGGCAGCGTGGACAGGAACCTTTCAGGTGCCGGAAAGTGTGAAAAGTTTTGCAGAAAGTGCATTTGATGGAACAAATCTGGAATGTATTGATGCAAGATCCTGTACACTTGAACAGGCGGGAAGTATTCCTGAAACGGTGAAACTTTTGGAGTAAAAGAAAAACATTGATTTTGTTTGTTGAAGAATCTGGGGACTTGCGCTATAATATGACGAGATTGAACAATAACAAACAAGAATTGGAGAAGATAGAATGAGTAAGAAAGTAAGAACAAGATTTGCACCAAGCCCGACAGGAAGAATGCATGTGGGTAACTTAAGAACAGCATTATACGCGTATCTGATCGCAAAGCATGAAGGGGGAGATTTCCTCCTTCGTGTAGAGGATACAGACCAGGAACGTTTTGTGGAAGGTGCACTTGATATCATTTACAGAACAATGGAGAAAACAGGTCTCATCCATGATGAGGGACCGGATAAAGATGGCGGATATGGACCGTATGTACAGAGTGAGCGTAATGCATCAGGACTTTATCTTAAATATGCAAAGCAGCTTGTAGAGCAGGGAGATGCTTATTACTGTTTCTGTGACAAAGAGCGTCTGGAGTCTTTAAAAACACAGGTTTCCGAAGGTGGAGTAGAGATTTCTGTTTATGATAAGCACTGCTTAAGTCTGAGCAAGGAAGAAGTAGAGGCGAATCTGGCAGCAGGTAAGCCATGGGTTATCCGTCTGAATGTACCGAATGAAGGTGAGACAACATTCCATGATGAGATCTACGGAGATATCACAGTTCCGAATGCAGAGCTTGACGATATGATCCTGATCAAATCTGATGGATTCCCGACATATAATTTTGCAAACGTAATTGACGATCATCTGATGGAGATTTCACATGTTGTTCGTGGAAATGAGTACTTATCTTCAGCACCGAAGTATAACCGCCTTTATAAGGCGTTTGGTTGGGAAGTACCGGTTTATGTACACTGTCCACTGATCACAGATGAGAATCATAAGAAATTGAGCAAGAGATGTGGACATTCTTCTTATGAAGATCTGATCGAGCAGGGATATGTTTCAGAGGCAGTTGTGAATTATGTTGCACTGCTCGGATGGTGCCCGACAGACAACAGAGAGATCTTCTCATTGGAAGAGCTTGTTGAGGCATTTGATTATCATCATATGAGTAAATCTCCGGCTGTATTTGATACAGTGAAATTGAAATGGATGAACGGAGAATATCTCAAGGCAATGGATTTTGATAAGTTCTATGCACTTGCGGAGCCTTATCTGAAAGAGGCAGTAACAAAGGACTATGATCTGAAGAAGATTGCAACACTTGTGAAGACAAGAATTGAGATTCTTCCGGAGATCAAAGAGCAGGTTGATTTCTTTGAAGAACTTCCAGATTACGATATTGCACTGTATACACACAAGAAGATGAAAACAGATCCTGAGAAGTCACTCGCACTTCTGAACGAGGTTCTTCCGGTTCTCGAGGCGCAGGAGGACTTTAGTAATGATGCATTGTTTGAGACATTGAAAACATTTGCAACAGAAAAAGGATACAAAGTAGGTTATGTAATGTGGCCGCTTCGTACAGCAGTTTCCGGAAAGCAGAGCACTCCGGGTGGAGCAACAGAACTGATGGAAGTACTCGGAAAAGAGGAGTCTCTTAGAAGAATCCGTCTTGGAATCGAGAAACTTCAGTAAGGACAGCGAAAAGAGGTACAATGGGATTTAATGAAGCACAGACGCAGGCAATCCAGCACACAGACGGCCCATGTCTTGTACTGGCAGGCCCGGGATCGGGGAAGACGCTTACGATTGTAAACAGAGTAAAATACCTTATAGAGAAACAGAAAGTAAGACCAGAAGAAATTCTGGTCGTTACTTTTACAAGATTTGCAGCGGCGGAGATGAAATCCCGCCTCTGTTTGGTTATGGGCAAAAGAGATCTTCCGGTTACAGTGGGTACATTTCATGGAATCTATTATGGAATCCTGAAATGGGCTTACCGGATGAATCAGGAAAATATTCTTTCGGAGACAGAAAAATATCAGATTTTACGTGGCGTGATTAACAAGGAAAGAATGGAGATCTTTGATGAAGAAGATTTTATTCAGGATATTGCGGCAGAAATTGGAAAAGTGAAGAATAATCGGATTCCGCTGGAAGAATTTGTATCAGAAAAGTGTAGTGCGGATGCTTTTCGCAATATTTACCGTAATTATGAACAGTATAGAAAAGAACTGAAAAAGATTGATTTTGATGATATGCTGGTACTTTGTTATGAATTGTTCCGGTCAAGACCAGATGTACTTGCACAGTGGCAGAAGAAATTCAGATACGTTTTGATTGATGAATTTCAGGATATTAATCGAATTCAGTATGATGTGATTCGCATGCTGGCACAGCCGGAAAATAATTTGTTCGTAGTAGGGGATGACGATCAGGCAATCTACGGATTTCGTGGAGCTGATTCAGAATTGATGCTTGGATTTGGAAAAGATTTCCCTAATGCAAAACAAATTCTGTTGGGAATGAATTACCGTTCGACAGCAAATATCGTACAGAATTCTTTGAAACTGATTGAAAATAATGTGGAGAGATACAGTAAAAAACTGGAAGCAAACCGTGAAGGCGGTTCCTGCCTTCATATTCAGGAAGTGAAAGATCCGGTGGAAGAGGCAGAATATGTTCTTGAAGAGATACAGAAATGTAAGGAGAATGGTATAAAAGAAGAGGAGATTGCGATTCTGTTCAGGGTTCATACAGATGCGCGAGCAGTGGTAGAAGCAATGGTGGAGCGGAAGATCCCGTTTCAGATGAAAGAACATCTTCCAAATATATATGAACACTTTATCGCAAAGGACATCATGGCATATTTCCGACTGGCAACAGGAGCCCGGCACAGACAAGATTTTTTACAGATAATGAACCGACCAAAGCGATATCTTGGAAGAGACAGTGTAGCAGGAGCAAAGGTTTCTTTTGAAGACATGCGGAAGTTCTATTGTGATAAAGACTGGATGATCGACCGGATTGATCAGTTTGAGTGGGATGTTAAGATGCTTATGAAGATGGCTCCATATGCGGCAATCCAGTATATCAGAAAAAGGATTGGTTATGACGATTTTCTGAAAGAGTATGCATTTACACATCAGATAAACAGATCTGATCTGAATGAAGTACTGGCAGAGATCGAAGAGGCGGCAAAAGCATTTTCAAGTGTTGAAGAATGGTTTGCACATGTAGAAGAATATACGGAGACTTTGAAAGTGAAGGAAAAGGAAAGAAACAGACCACGTCCAGGTGTCCGTCTGATGACGATACATGCTTCTAAAGGACTGGAATTCAAGCAGGTATTTCTGATTGCGGCGAATGAAGGGAGGATTCCGTATCAGAAGGCAAAGACAGACAAGGAGATCGAAGAAGAGAGAAGATTATTTTATGTGGCAATGACAAGGGCAAAAGATTTTCTGAAGATCTGTTATGTGAAAATAAAAAACGGGAAAGAAGTTACTCCTTCCCGTTTTGTAGACGAACTATTGAAAAGCTGACCGGATGTCAGTCACTTTGCTGACATCCTCAAGACTTAGTCCTCCAGGTCATCTAATGCATCAAGATCGATATCGCCGAAATCCTGTGTATCCAGCCATTCGTTGAATATAGCGGAAACACGGTCGAACTCTTCATCTTCTTCGATGTTCTCAAGTCCAGGTTCTTCCTCTTCTCCGTTATCAATGAAACGATACAGATAGATCTGACCGTCTGTGTTATCACCGTTTTCATCCAGTGGAAGAAGTGCGATATACTCCTTTTCATCTGCTTCAAAAATATTGAGAACAGCGCATTCAAGTTCCTCATTATTCTCCAGTGTCAAAGTGACTGTGAGGGATTCGTTTTCGTTCATAATCTTCTCCTTTGAATCTGTGTTGTATTTCATTCCGTATTGACCAGCCAGGTGCTCAAAACGAGAATGATCAGCTATCTTGATGGTAACAAAAAGGGGAGAAAAAAGCAAGATAAGATTGACTTTCGGGTTAAACAAGGTAGAATAAAAGTGTTACTGATAGAAGTGAAAGGATAATAGACAATATGAAGAAAAGATGGATACTGTGTACAGTGGCAGTTTTGTGTATAGCGGCAGCACTGTTTGGATGTGGAAAGAAAAATGTTGGAACACCGGAAGATAATGCAGTAGTAGAAGAGGATGATAAGAAAAATGATAATACAGGGGAAGGTGGCAGACTGTTTGGATTTAGTGGGATTGATATGTCGAATCCTTTTTATGACACATTGAAAAATTCTGTCCAGACAGCATTAGAGGCTCAAGGTGACCGTCTGATGGTTCGTGATCCGGCATCAGATGCTGATTTGCAGAATGAACAGATTCGGGAGTTGATCAACGAAGGGGTACAGGCAGTATTTCTTTGTCCGGTAGATTGGGAGAAAATCACTCCCGCACTTGAAGCCTTAAAAGAGGCAGATATTCCGGTGATCAATCTTGATACAGAAGTAAAAGAGACAAGCCTTGTATCTGCATTTGTAGGGTCAGATAATGAGAATGCGGGATATGTGTGCGGGCAGGATCTTCAGGTCCAGAAACCAGATGGCGGCAAAATTGTGATTGTGGAAAGCCCTGGGGTGAACTCAGTGAATGAGAGAATTACCGGATTTGAAGAGGCTATAACAAACAGTGGGTTTGAAGTGGTAAAGAGAATTGAAGCATTGGGAGACAGTAGCAATGTGAAGGACGAGATGACACAGGTTCTGAGCGAAAATAGTGAGATTGATGCTGTAATGTGTGGTAGTGATCCTATGGCAGAACAGGTGATGGCAGCAATCACAGAAGCGCAGAGAACGAATATCTGCGTGTATAGTGTGGATGGTTCCCCGGCGACAAAAACAGCACTGGTGAATGGCACTGGAGGAATGACCGGGATTGGAGCACAGTCCCCGATCAATATGGGAAAGACAGCAGTAAAGGTGGCGACAGCATTACTGGCAGACAAGGATTACGAGAAGGATAATTATGAGGAAACTTTCTTTATAAATCGTGATAATGTTGAAATGTACGGAACAGATGGATGGCAGTAATTTATTGATTGCTCAAGAAAGGGGTTAACTATGAGGAAGATAAAGGGGAGTCCGCAGCCATTTGGAGTGGATATCAAAGGCAAAAATATAAATTTTGCCGTTCAGGTAGCAAAAGGGAAGACATGTGAACTTTTACTGTATAAGAGAGGGAAAGATGTTCCGGAATATCAGTTTGATATGCCAGAGGAAGAAGGCGTTGGAGAAGTACGTTTCTTATCTGTTGAAGGTCTGAAAGCAGATCGATATGAATACAATTTTCTGATTGATGGGAAAGTATGTGTGGATCCATATGCAAAAGAACTTGCAGGAAAAGAGAAATTTGGTGTAGAACGGAAACTTCAGGAACATCAGATTCGTGGGAAAATTGTTTCAATGGAGGACTATGACTGGCAGGAGGATCAGCGCCTACATCTTCCATGGGAAGATGTAGTGGCTTATGGTTTGCATGTGCGTGGATTTACAAAACATTCTTCTTCGAAAGTGGTGCATAAGGGAACATTCCAGGGGGTTGTTGAAAAACTGGATTATTTAAAAGAACTTGGAGTCAACCAGATTCAGTGTATGCCGGTCTATGAATTTGAAGAGTGCGGAAAAACAAAAGTGAACTATTGGGGATATGGTAAAGGTTTTTATTTTGCCCCTAAAAAAGCCTACGCATATGGGAAAAGTGCAGTTCGTGAGTTGAAAGATATGGTGCGCGCATGTCATAGTCAGGGCATAGAAGTTGTACTGGAGATGCCATTTGTTCCGGGAATATCAGCAAATTATGTAACGGAATGTCTACGCTTTTATATGCTGGAGTATCATGTGGATGGATTTGTTCTGAATCCTTATAACGTACCGTGGGAGCAGCTGATAGAAGATCCGTTTTTGAAAGATATCAAGCTGATGCAGAAAGATGATGGTTTCCAGAATGTGATGCGTCGCTTCTTAAAAGGTGACGAGAATATGGTCAATGATGTCATCTGGGCATTGAAAAATCGTTCATCGGAAAATGGAAAATGCAATTATATTACAACACAGACAGGATTTACGTTATGGGATTTAGTGTCTTATGATTGCAAACATAATGAAGAAAACGGTGAGAAGAACCTGGATGGACCAGATTATAATTACAGTTGGAATTGCGGAGCTGAAGGACCGAGCAGAAAACGCGCAGTTGTCAATCTTAGAAAGAATCAAGTGAAGAATGCATTAGAACTCCTGTTGACGGCTCAGGGAACTCCATGCCTCCTTGCAGGAGATGAATTCTGTAATTCGCAGAGAGGAAATAACAATGCATATTGTCAGGATAACGAGACAGGATGGGTGAACTGGACACAGTTGAAGAAAGATGACTGGCTGTTTCAGTATACAAAGAAACTGATCGGGTTGAGAAAAGAACATCGTTGTCTCCACCAGAGTACAGCACTATCCGGAATGGATACCACGAGATGTGGCATACCGGACGTATCTTACCATGGAGAAAATGCATGGCAGGTAAAAGCAGAAGTTTCCAGCCGTCAGTTAGGTGTCTTGTATTCAGGAACGAAAGAAGGGGAGTTCCCTTGTTTTATAGCATATAATATGCATTGGCTGCCGCATCACTTCGCAATACCATCGATTGGAAAGAACGTAGAATGGTATCTTGTTATGACTACAAAAGATGGCGTGCTTTGTGAAGCGAAAAAGCTGGAAAATCAGAAAGAAGTATTACTGGAAGAACGTAGCGTAGCAATTCTGGTTGGACGTAGGATAGAAGAAAAGAAGAGTCGTTCAGAAAAGAAACCGATTCATACAGCTAAGACGCAGAATGTAAATAAAATAGAAAAACGGCAGGGAGCAGAAGAACTTTGTAAAGAAGAACAGCCGGCCAGAGAGGGAAAAGTATGAAGGCATTTGCACATTTTTGTACCATAACAAAACACAAAAAACTGGTATTGAAAGAGTGTTTTCGTGTTGGGTTGTACAAACAGGGACTGCTCCATGATATGTCAAAATACAGTTGGACAGAATTCCGTGTGGGATGCAGATACTATCAGGGGACAAGAAGCCCTAATAATGCCGAACGGGAAGAAAAGGGGTATTCTTCCGCATGGCTCCACCACAAAGGCAGGAACAAACACCATTATGAATACTGGATTGATTATAGTCTGGAGGGACCGAACCTTCTGGCGGGAATGAAGATGCCGGTGAGATATGTAGTAGAGATGTTTCTTGACCGCATTGCAGCAAGTAAAGTGTATCTCGGGGATGCATATACCTCTGATGCACCGCTTGCTTATTATGAAAACGGACGTGCAGATGAGCTGATGCATAAAGATACAAGAGAATTATTAGAAAAACTGCTTCATATGCTTGCGGAAGAAGGCGAGGAAACTACTTACAGATATATCAGGAGAGAAGTATTAAAAAGATAAGAAGAGGGAGTGTAGGCAGCAGTGAGGCTATATATTGTGCGTCATGGAGAGACGGATTGGAACAAGAAAAAACTGGTACAGGGACGAAAGGATATTCCCTTAAATGAATATGGGCGTCATCTTGCCCGGGAAACTTCTTATGGGATGAGACAATACCAGATAGATCTGGCTTATACAAGTCCCTTACGGCGTGCAAAAGAAACGGCAGAGATTCTTCTTGAAGGACGCAACATTCCGCTTTATGAAGATCAGAGAATCCAGGAAATTTCTTTTGGCTCGTATGAGGGAATGTCTTGTGTAGATAAGACGAAAGAAGAGAATCTTGCATTTCAGAAATTCTTTCAGAATACGGGAAATTATATTCCGCCGGAAGATGCTGAAAGTGTAGAACAACTTTATGAAAGAACCGGAGAGTTTTTAAAGAGTCTTGAAGAGAGTAAGAAGCTGAAGGATAAGAATCTTCTGATTTCTACTCATGGCGCTGCGATGACAGCAATGCTGAACAGGATGAGAGGCAGTCTTTCAGTAGAACATTTCTGGAAAAATGAAGTACCGCCAAATTGTTCTGTTACGATTGCGGAACTTGAAGGCAGTGGATTCAAAATTATCCAGGAAGGAATTATCTTTTATAAAGAAGAAGTGAAACACTGGAAAGCAGTGTAGTATAAAAGGCAGAATGTAAGTGCTGTGGTACTTGCATTCTGCCTTTCCTTATGCTATTCTTTAGTTGTCTGGCCGGCAGATCCTTAAGCCGGCACTGATTCACATGAACTTCAATGCTTCTGTTTCAGGAAGAGGATTCCATGGTATATCGTATTATTGCAACAAAATTAAGGGGAAGAATTATTGTTGACATTTTGAAAGAAGTATAATAAAATCTATTCATAGACGAACAACTGTTCGAAAAAAGAGAGAATGGGTTTTATACACTAAGAGAGATAGAGAAGGAGAAAATTATGGCAGGCAAAGAGAGCGTTACAAAGCTGGCGAATAACGAAGAGAAGAAGAAAGCACTGGATGCAGCGATCGCAAAGCTGGAGAAAGATTTTGGTAAGGGTGCAGTGATGCGGCTGGGAGAATCAGGGGCGCATGTAGCTGTAGAGACAGTTCCTACCGGATGTCTGAGCCTTGATCTGGCACTTGGACTTGGCGGTGTGCCAAAGGGACGTGTGATTGAGGTTTATGGTCCTGAATCAAGTGGTAAGACAACTGTCGCACTTCATATGATTTCTGAGGTTCAGAAGAGAGGCGGAATTGCCGGATTTATCGATGCAGAGCATGCACTGGATCCTGTATACGCAAAGAATATCGGAGTAGATATCGATGAACTCTATATTTCACAGCCTGACAGTGGAGATCAGGCCCTTGAGATTGCAGAGACAATGGTACGTTCAGGGGCGATTGATATTATTGTCATTGACTCTGTAGCTGCACTTGTTCCAAAGCAGGAGATCGAAGGGGATATGGGAGACAGTCATGTTGGTCTGCAGGCAAGATTGATGTCACAGGCATTGAGAAAACTGACACCGGTTATCAGCAAGTCAAACTGTATTGTGATCTTTATTAACCAGCTGCGTGAGAAAGTTGGAGTAATGTTTGGAAATCCAGAGACAACGACAGGAGGACGTGCGCTGAAATTCTATGCATCTGTGCGTATGGATGTCAGAAGAATCGAGACTTTAAAGCAGAGTGGAGAGATGGTAGGAAACCGTACAAGAATCCGTATTGTGAAGAATAAGATTGCTCCGCCGTTCAAAGAAGCGGAATTTGATATTATGTTTGGAAAAGGTATTTCCCGTGCAGGAGATATTCTTGATCTCGCAACCAATATTGATCTTGTGAAGAAGAGCGGTGCGTGGTATGCATATGAGGGAGAGAAGATTGGCCAGGGAAGAGAGAATGCAAAGGCATATCTGGAATCACATCCGGAAGTGATGGAGACACTGGATCAGAAGGTGAGAGCACATTATGCATTATCCGGATCAGAAGAAGCAGAGAATGAGCTTCCAGATGCTGAGAAGAAGACCGGGGCATCAAGTGATCTGAAGCTGACACCGGCTTCTAAAGTGGCTGATGAGGCAGAAAAGAAAGAATGATTGTTACTGGGATAGAAGAGCAGACAAAGACAAAGTTTAAAGTATATCTGGATGGAACATTTGCATTTGTGCTTTATAAAGGTGAGTTGAAGCGTTTTGGTATAAAGCAGGGAGAAGATCTCGCGCAGGAAAATTATGAAAAAATTCAGAATGAGGTACTGTTGAAACGCGCAAAGAAGAGAGCAATGCATTTGCTGGAGGATATGGATCGTACTGAGTCTGCATTAAGGGAAAAACTGAAGGCGGGACAATATCCGGAGAATGCAATCAGCGGAGCAATTGAATATGTGAGATCTTTTGGATATCTGGATGATGCAAGATATGCGGAAAATTTTGTTATGAGCCGCAAAGATACTAAAAGCAAACGGGAAATCAAGGCACTGCTGTCGCAGAAGGGAGTTTCTGATGATTTGATCTGCCTGGCTTTTGAACAGTGCTATAGTGAAGATTCTGAGGAAGAGGCAATCCGAAGGATACTGCGAAAAAAGAAGGTTGATCCGGAAAGAATGGAAGAGCAGGAATATCAAAAGATATTAGGATATCTTGCGCGAAAAGGATTTCGTTATGAGGTGATCCGCCATGTTATATCAGATTATGATAAACAGAGTAACTGTACACTCCCGTGTCAATCACTCCGCTGATTGACACGGAGGATGCGTGTTTTGACTTG
>NZ_JAJCME010000169.1:0-236 GCF_020560115.1 Mediterraneibacter sp. 210702-DFI.5.30 | reverse complement strand
GATCAACAGCTGCAGGCGCCGCTCCATATCGTCTTCACTGTCGAACTTGGCTACGCCCTTGAGGCGCACCTGCGCGTACAGTGCCTCGATCTGGCCGTCGCAGCGCAACAAGCCTTGCCAGCTATCTTGATAGTCGTTGAGCAATGGCAACAGGTTGTCCATCGAGTCGTCGACCGGGTCCATAAATGGCGTGCCAAAGGGCAGGTCGGCTGGCAGGAGCTGGCGTCGGCGCAAGC
>NZ_JAJCME010000168.1:0-238 GCF_020560115.1 Mediterraneibacter sp. 210702-DFI.5.30 | reverse complement strand
CCAATGGCCACGCCAAGGATCAAAAGGAAGAATGCGGCATAGCGGCCATGCGGATTAACCAGATAGCCCAGGCCGAACATCACCAGCTTGGTAACCACAAACATGACCAGAGAAAAGGCCAGAATCTGATTGGTTGGCTTAGCCATTTCTTCAAAGTGCAGACCAAATTCCATATTAAACGAATGCAAAATCAAGTAGTTCATCACCACCATAGCCAGGGCCGTTGCCAATAGCGGGC
>NZ_JAJCME010000167.1:0-238 GCF_020560115.1 Mediterraneibacter sp. 210702-DFI.5.30 | reverse complement strand
AACGTTTTCTACAATCACATCGCCATTAGTTATTGCAGCAGCCAGCATCAGTGCCGTTGCTTCCAGATAGTCGCCGGCAATCTCATAGTCACAGCCATGCAGAAACGTCACGCCTTGTACCCTTACGATTTTCGTTCCGGCGCCATGCACCCGCGCCCCCATCTTGTTTAGAAGATTGGCCAGGGCAATGACCTCAAAATCACAGGCTGCATTTTCAATTACCGTAATTCCATCAGCA
>NZ_JAJCME010000166.1:0-238 GCF_020560115.1 Mediterraneibacter sp. 210702-DFI.5.30 | reverse complement strand
CGTTAAAATGGATGCCGACAATCACTTATTGCCGGGTGATGCCGCAACTGAACGACTGCTTGATCAAATGGTAGCCGCTGATCTGATCGTTTTTGCCACGCCAATGTTTTATTATGGCATGTCCTCACAGATGAAGGCCGTCATTGATCATATGGGCGAGCGTGATGAGCAGCTGCATGATGACAAACAGGCCATTTTGGTTGCCAGCGCGCCGCATAATGATTTTGACCCGCTAAAG
>NZ_JAJCME010000165.1:0-239 GCF_020560115.1 Mediterraneibacter sp. 210702-DFI.5.30 | reverse complement strand
GCTATCCGCCGATACAGCCTGGTGTGAAGCGCTCATCTACGGGATGCGGGATTTCAGCGGATTACGCGGCCAGCGAAAACCAACGGCGCCAGACGAATCGCAGCACAAAAAACTCTACGGTGCCGAGCAGTAAAAACCACAAGCAGAAGACAATCGTGTAGAGCTGGTTCAAATCCATCAGATGGAACTGTGCGACCAGTTTCTGCGCGACGGTGAGTCCAAACGAGGGCGCGGGGAGC
>NZ_JAJCME010000164.1:0-239 GCF_020560115.1 Mediterraneibacter sp. 210702-DFI.5.30 | reverse complement strand
CCACCTTTGGCATTAATTTCATTGATTGCCATCAGTGCCGTATCTTTAAGCGATGTTTCAGAGATTGCCATGGTTCCAGACAATGAATGCAAAATGCCCACTTTAATTGTGTCACCACTTGTGGCAGTTGCCGATTTATTTTCTGCTGCGGGTTTCGCTTCCGTTTTATCTGCGGGCTTTGAGCAAGCTGTCAGCGCAATGCTCCCCATCATTGCCACAGCGAGAAGTGTTTTTGAAAA
>NZ_JAJCME010000163.1:0-240 GCF_020560115.1 Mediterraneibacter sp. 210702-DFI.5.30 | reverse complement strand
GATTTACTACCTCCAAAAAATTTTTAATTATCTGCAGTCCGTCAGTCGTCATAACGGACTCAGGGTGAAACTGAACGCCAAAAAGCGGCGCGGTAACGTGTTCTACAGCCATGACTTCTTGATTTTCATCATCAGATACTGCCGTCACTTTTAGATCAGGCGGCAGAGTAGCTGCATCGGCGACTAATGAATGATAGCGGGCCGCCTTAAAGGTTGGGGGGAGTCCCTTTAGCAACCGGC
>NZ_JAJCME010000162.1:0-240 GCF_020560115.1 Mediterraneibacter sp. 210702-DFI.5.30 | reverse complement strand
CTACGTTTTTACCGGCGCGGCTATTACGCAGACCACCAGTCCACTGGAGCTCACCCGCTCTTTGGAACAAAATCTGCATCTGCCCAGTAAGTTTGCTTATGGAACGCTGGCAGCCGTCAATCTGATTCCACGGATTAAAATGGCGGTTAAAACGATTCGCGCGGCTGGTCAAATGCGGGGCATCAATCTGTCTTGGTGGTCACCAACGCTTTATTTCAAGGCAATCCTGCATGCCATCAC
>NZ_JAJCME010000161.1:0-240 GCF_020560115.1 Mediterraneibacter sp. 210702-DFI.5.30 | reverse complement strand
AGCCGGTGAAGCTTTCATTTAATGCCTTTTTCAGCTGTTCTTCGTTGCCCGCTGCAATGGCACTGAGTTCACGCTGCTCTTCATCATAGGGATTATGGCGAAAGCTGGCTTCATGCGCGTTAAACAGGTGCTGAGCCGCACTTTTTTGCTGGGTTTGCCGCAATTCTTGAAAATAGCGGGTTTGACTGATCAGATCGCTGGCATGCAGATCAGTCGCTGAAATCAGATTCTGAATCAGGC
>NZ_JAJCME010000160.1:0-240 GCF_020560115.1 Mediterraneibacter sp. 210702-DFI.5.30 | reverse complement strand
CATTGCGTGCGCCGAGGTTGACCATTTCTCCCGAGCCGCCGGGCATGCTGGAGAAAAACGCAGTGGCGCGGTCTTCACCGCTGCGGCGCATCAGCCATACACCGATCACGCTCGACACACTGGTGAGCAAGGCACCTGCCAGGATCAGCCAGAAATGCGCCAGCACCTGTTCCAACACCACCGGAGTGAAATGCAGGCCGATACCGATGCCCACAATCCACTGCCCGCATTTACGTCCCC
>NZ_JAJCME010000016.1:0-55768 GCF_020560115.1 Mediterraneibacter sp. 210702-DFI.5.30 | reverse complement strand
AACATGCATCCTCCGTGTCAATCAGCGGAGTGATTGACACGGGAGTGAACAGTAAAGGGAAAGCTATCATACGATAACAACACAAAGTGTGTCAGATTATCGTATGATAGCTTTCCCTTATTTTGCAGCTTTAATCAAAAGCCACATCTTCTTTCTGCTCCTCACGGAAAATAACCCCAAAGACTTTTCTGACAATCGGTCCTGCGAAGCACAGCTGCCAGAAGAATGCCATTGGGAAATTGAATACTGTTGTCTGGAACCACACAGCAATCATCTGATTTCCTGCATCCTTAAAGAGCAGTGTTGCTGCAAGGCTCATCAGCGGGCACATTCCAATGATGGATAAAACGGATATCGCCAGCACGATCATAAACGGATTATCTTTCTGTGGGTTCACGATCATAAATGCTTTCTTCTTTGCAATCGGTCCTACGAGAAAGAAATCCAGAATGAAAGCAATCGGTCCCATGATGATAAGTTCATGGAATGCTGCCAGAAAGACCTCATTACTCATTCCTCCCATATTCAGGGAGATGTTGTAGCAGATCATTGCATAAACCATGACAAAAACCATCATGATTGTGAAAATTACTTCTTGAAACTTATTTTTTGGCATAAAAAATCCTCCTATCATGATAAGCGTAACAGATTGTGTTGTTCGTTCATCATTCCGGAGGGAATGTATCGTTTCCAATATAAATACCATTCTATTCATTTTTTTACGTGCATTGCGCTTCGAACTTGGCCCACAAGCGTTACCCCGGTAGTTAACTCAGCCCAGGCACCCTCACGGCACCCGAGAGGTTCTGCTTAGTGCTGCTCCGTTCCCGACCTGACACGGTTCACAGAGTCCCGTCGCGTGAGACCCAGACGTCAACGTCACTTTCCGGGGGCAGCCCTGCAGACTGTCGCCCTCTGCGCAATATCACCCCTGCTATAGCGGATTGCAGGTTCAAGGTACCGCTACCACCCCGGCTGCACGGATTATTATTTTACATGATAAATGAATGCTTGTCAAGTATGCTGCTTTTTCTTTTGCACAAGATTCCACATGATTTTATACCTCTGTGTTACAGACTCTGTGCTTCTGCTTTTTTCTTCATCTTCCTGGCTTCCCTGAGTTCTCTGAAAAACTGCTTCATCAACTGGCTGCATTCTTCTTCCAATACGCCTGTTGTAAGATCTGCCTGATGGTTAAATGCCTGGATATCCAGTAGATTCAGAATGGAACCTGTACATCCTGCTTTCGGATTCATACACCCGACAACCACTCTTGGTATACGGGACTGGACAATTGCACCTGCACACATCTGACATGGCTCTAATGTCACATACAATGTACATTCTTCCAGACGCCAGTCACCAAGCTTTTTGCTTGCTTTCTTGATTGCTGCGACCTCAGCATGTGCCAGTGGATTCTTGTCTGTATTCCGTCGGTTATAACCGCGTGCAATAATCTTATCTTCATGAACGATCACGCAGCCAATCGGGGTTTCTCCCAGATTATACGCTTTCTCTGCCTGTTTTAAGGCCGCACGCATATATTTTTCATCCGTTGTCATCCTCATTTTGTTTCCTTTCGGTTATTGTATAAAAATAGCATTAATATTCCTTTTCATTCTGAATAAACTATATAGAAAAATTCTTTTCAGGGGCTTGCTATGAATCCGGGAAGTTATTATTTATATGAGTACGAATCCTGCTGCCGCCGCAGAAATCTTGGTTTTCTACAAATTTCATCACATAATTATTCTTATCTCTTAACACTTCATGTTAAAAATCTTCCGATTGTCCCTGGAGAACAGTTGGAAGTCCATGCATTTATTCTCGAAAATCAAACACTTACAGGTTCTCCCGTTGCACTTCTTCAGTGCTCTGGTCAGAACTTATCCACACAACTGGTCATTTCCGAGGAACGTTTTCCACATAAAAGAACTCTTAAACACATCGATGGGTTCATTATTTTCTCCATCACCCAAAATCGATCACAGCATTGGATTGCCTCCGCTGTACCTCTGCCGGATTTTTATTCTTTTTCTGATTGCTCTTTATCAACAGAAGAGAGTTTATCCTCTGAACCTGAGAATCCATCCCTTTCGGAAGAATCCCTCATAACAGAAGACACTGTATCTGAGACTGTATCCGAAGCAGCATTATCTGACGCTTCTATTGATGCTGCTTCAACTGAAGAGGTACCAACTGAGGTGACACCAACTGAGGAGACTGCAATTCAGGACGCTTCAATTCAAGCCAGAAAAATCACACACGCAGAGATTTCCACACTTCCGCGCAGATTCTGGCCACTTGCCAACAATAGTTTTCTTCTGCATGGCTGTCATAATTATCATCACCTTCTCCTGATCAAAGAAAAGGATCATCTTTGGCTTGGCGTTCCCGGCCTTTACGATCCCAGAGAAGCACATATGGCTAACTTGTTCGGCTTTCCTCAATTTACCAGTTCTTACATCTCTATTCTGGAACTTACCGAAGATGAATGTGAAAACTCTGAATCTTTCGGTCACTGGTGTCGATACTTAATGTGATTCTTAAAAAGAAAGGAAAAAGATAGAGAAAGGAAGCGTTCACAGCGGATGCACTTCTTTTCTCTATCAATTTTAATTTTAATCCAGATAAATTGGCGGTTCGTAATCCTCTCCAAGAAGTACTTTCTTGCGTTCCTGATATCCGAGGAATGCCCATTCTGTCATATCTGTCCATTTATGGTTTGCACGGTCATAAACCTGCACATATCCAATTCTTTTCGGATGCATACGTACGCTGTTGGATTCATATTCTCTTCCCGTATATGGATTAATGTCTCCAACTTCTTCCTGTACAGGCTCTTCGTATGTTGCCTCTTCCTGCACCGGCTCTACCGGCTGTGTCTCATAGGATGAAACTTCTGATTCTTCATATGGTTCTGCTTCTTCCTCTGCCGGCTGATCATAATCTTCCGTATAGGAAACTTCTGGTTCCACAGAGTTTTCTTCTTCCTGATCTGATTCCGGCACTTCCTGAAGCTCTTCCTTATATTCCTCTTCTGTCTGAAGATCTTCTCTGACATCTTCAGTTGGCTCTGCTTCTACTGCATTCTTTTCAAGTTCAGCAAGTTCTTCATGCATATCATAAATCTCACCGATCGTCATGTCACGTTCTTCACCTGTAAGCTGCTGTTCTTCCTTCTCTGTCTCCACCGTTTCCTCTGAAAAGCTCTCTTCCGGCTGTTCCTGTTCATTCCATTTTACTTCCTGCTTCCTGATACGTCCGGCTGCGCTCTCTGTAATCTCTCCTGACATGATACTCAGCTGAAACGGACAGCCGAGAATGGATGCGATCAATCTCATATCCTGTTCCTGAAAATTATCCCTTCCAAGACGCTGTGTTAAATTCTGACGTGACATCTTCTTTCCTGTCTCTTTCTCAATCGTCTCCGCCAGTTCTTTGATCGTCATTCCCTTTCTTCCCAGGACGATTTTCACCTGTTCTCCAAATGTTAAATCTTCCATTTACTTCTCCTCCTTATGTATTATTTATACTTCTCTCTTATCTGTCGATCAGAACAGTTTTTCACTTAATTTGCAGAAACATATTCTTCCAAAGTAAGTCCGTTCTCTGTCATCTCTTTTGCAGCATCTACTCCCACATAACGATAATGCCACGGCTCATATATAATTCCTGTAATATCAGACTTATCCTGCGGAAACCGAAGAACAAAACCATACTCTGAACAATGTTCCATCAACCACTTTTGCTCTTCTGTATCTCCCTGTTTCTCATCAAGCTCCCCGTACTTTGTCGACATAATGTCAACTGCAAGACCAGTTGCATGCTCGCTTGTTCCTGGAATTGCAACTGATTTTTTTGTCTCATCATACGCATTTAACGGTGTATATCCCTGATTGATCCAATCCTGCATCGTCGTATTAAAGACATCTCTCTGCTTCTCATAAGAACGATATCCTGATGTCACATACATGCTGAGTCCTGCCTTCTTCGCATCATCCAGCATCTTATTCAGACTGTCTGCCATCCTGGAATCTATCTGTTTTCCACCACTTATCTCCGTTAGATTCGCCGGCACATAAGAAGTATCCAATGGATGCTTCTCATTCACAAGTGCAAGACACCACCGGTCATCATCACTTGCCAGCAACTCTGCAGTATTTTCTGTTACTTCTTCTCTGTCTAACTCTGCCTGCAGTTCTTCGTTCTCCTTTGTCTGCTCCTGTAATTTTGCATTGCTGATTTCCAGCTTCTTTTCAGCTTTTTTCAATGTAATTGAGGAGATTCCTGAAGTAATTGCCACTCCTGCAATTACTCCTGCCAAAGCACCTGTAAGCATTAGTTTCTTTGCTCTGTCTCTGAACAATACTTTATTCATCTTATTTAATTTCAACTCCATCTGTATTTTTCATCTTATCCTCTGTAATATTTAGAATCTTTTCCGTTTCATCCCCCCGGCAGATCATCCTATTCCTTCAGATATCGCACTTCAAATGTCTCCACTTTGATCGGTTTATTAAATAATGTTCCCTGTGCATAATCGCATCCTAATTCCTGAAGAACATTCAGCTGATCCTGTGTTTCAACACTCTCCGCAAGAACAGAACATCCCAATTGATGACAAATATCAATTACGGCCTTTGCTACCACTCTGCTTCTTCTGTTTCCAACCAGATTTGTAATCAGGCTCTCATCCAGCTTCAATCCATCAAAATCCATAATGGACAGAATCGAAAAGCTGGAATTCTTAGCTCCGAAATGATCCAATACTACGCGGACATTCGCTTTTCTGATCTTACTGCATGATGCCGCCAGCATCTCCTGATTCGTATCTGTATAAGATTCGGATACTTCTACTTCCAAATATTCGCATAATACCTGATATTTCTCAATCAGCGCACTCATCTGATCCGCAATGTTCTCCTGCCTCAATGTTTCACCTGCAAAGTTTACTGAAATCGGCACCATCTGGATTCCTTCTGTCTCCCACTTATGAAGGATCTGACATACCTGTTCAAATATATAGAGATCGAGATAATGTGACAACCTTGTCTCTTCCAGAAGATTAATATATCTTCCCGGATCCATAATTCCAAGATCCTTATGATGATATCTGACAATCGCTTCAGCACCTGCAATTTCTCCAGTCTGCACATCAATCTTCGGTACCAGACATACAATAAAATTCTTCTGTTCAATATCCTCCAGAAGATCCTTTTTGATGATTGGCTCATGATGACCTTTACGCAGATTTTTATAATACTTCTTTTTCTCTTCCCGCATCATATTCTCTGCACTGATCACAAGACCATTCACATCTATGTCTACTTTTCCCCAGGCATACCCTACTGAAACCAGTCCCAGACTTATGTTCTCAAGCTTTGTATATGCACCATGTACCTGTTGTGTGAAATCTTCATATGAAGCGTTCTCTACAAGAACCAGATACTCATCGCCTGTCATTCTGTATACATTACCATTATGGAAATACTCCGAAAGCACTTCACCAACTCTGGTGACAACTTCATCTCCATAATCTCTGCCAAATTCTTTATTAAAATTCTTCAGTCCATTAATGTCTACAGAAAGAGCTCCCAATGTCTTCAATTCTTCCGGTTCCACATGATCCAGATATGCAACAAAACTATTTCTGTTAAGTACTCCTGTCAGATTATCATGATAACTGAGATACTCCTGCTGTTTCTGGAGTTTATGAAGAGTGATTGCCTGCGGTATATACGGAATCACCGTACGAAGCAATCCAACATCACATCCGCCCCGGTGAACTCCAACTGCTGCAAGAATTGCTACTGTATTCTCATCCAGCTGCAAACTCACACTGTAATCGGCCTCTGTTGAATTTGTAATCTCCTGCTTCATCCACTTTGGCTGCTGTTCTTCCGGAAGCATCTTTATCTTATCTCTCTGCCATGGAACATTCTCTGCACACCACTCAAAGATGGTCTCAATATCCCCATACTCTTTCTCAATATAGTACACGTATTCTGAATCATAATAATCACGTACCGCACGAAGTACATCATTTACGATTTCTGAAAGAGAACGTGGCTTTTTTCTATCACTCATATCGTTTTTCCTCTGTCTTTCTATAATTTTAGACACTCAGATAAGATTATTGTATTATACTACGAATTAAAATGCAATACAAAAAAGTTTCGCAGTTCACTTTTAAATGTAAAAAAGAGGGGGATTTCCCATTCTGGAAAATCTGTCCCTCTTCTATAATTAAATGATATATCCTGCAGGTACTTCTGATCCCTGCACATCTACATGCTCTCGAAATCTATAAATTCCACTTTTTATCCTGTGAAACACGAAGTCGGTTCATCGCTCTTGCCAGAGATGCCTGCGTATGATAATACTGCTGGATACTCTGCTGCTGACGTAACCTTTCCTCTGCACGCTCTTTCTGCTCCTGTGCTCGTCGCACATCGATGTCTTCTGGTTTCTCGGCTGTATCAACAATCAGTGTAACTCGGTTGTTTACGATTTCAACAAATCCCACGCCCACTGCAATGTCTTTCCAATCTTCGCCGTCCAGACTCATATGTGCAACTCCGACATTCACAGCGATTACCATATTCTCATGATTTGCAAGAATTCCCTTTTCTCCATCCGGAGCCGGAATGATCAGCTTCTTACAACGACCTTCGTAGAATACACCATCACTTGCTATGATTTTCAGACCAAATGTATCCATATGCACATTCTCCTATTTCAACAATTACTCTTCTTCCATCTCTTTTGCCTTGGCAATTACATCATCAATTGTTCCGACATTGAAGAAAGCGTTTTCCGGATAAGCATCCATCTCTCCATCGATGATCATCTTAAATCCACGGATTGTCTCTTTTAATGGTACATATTTTCCAGGAATTCCTGTAAATGTCTCTGCTACGAAGAATGGCTGGGACAGGAATTTCTGAATCTTTCTTGCACGCATAACAGTTGCTTTATCCTCATCTGAAAGCTCTTCCATACCAAGGATTGCAATGATATCCTGCAGTTCTTTATATTTCTGAAGAATTGCGATCACCTTGTTGGCTACTTCGTAATGTTCTTCTCCTACAACGTCTGCTTCCAGGATACGGGAGCTTGACTCCAGCGGATCTACGGCCGGATAAATACCCTGCTCAACGATCTTTCTGGAAAGTACGGTTGTTGCATCCAGGTGGGCAAATGTTGTTGCCGGAGCCGGGTCTGTCAGGTCATCGGCCGGTACATATACTGCCTGAACCGATGTTACAGAACCGTTCTTTGTAGATGCGATACGCTCCTGAAGTTCACCCATTTCTGTTGCCAGTGTCGGCTGATAACCTACGGCTGAAGGCATACGTCCAAGAAGAGCTGATACCTCAGATCCAGCCTGTGTAAAACGGAAAATATTATCGATAAAGAGAAGCACGTTCTGATGCTGCTCATCACGGAAATATTCTGCCATTGTAAGTCCTGTCTCAGCGACACGCATACGAGCTCCAGGTGGCTCATTCATCTGTCCGAATACCAGGGCTGTTTTCTCCAGTACTCCGGATTCTTTCATCTCTGTCCAGAGGTCGTTACCCTCACGGGAACGCTCTCCAACTCCTGTAAAAATGGAATATCCGCCATGCTCTGTTGCAATGTTACGGATCAATTCCTGAATCAGCACGGTCTTACCTACACCGGCACCACCGAACAGACCAATCTTACCACCTTTTGCATAAGGAGCAAGAAGGTCGATAACTTTAATACCTGTCTCAAGGATCTCTACTACCGGGCTCTGATCCTCAAATGTAGGCGGCTGTCTGTGGATTACCCATTTTTTAGAATCTGTAATCGGCTCTCCGTTATCAATTGTCTCGCCGAGTACATTAAATAATCTTCCAAGTGTCTGCTCGCCGACAGGAACCTGAATACCGGCTCCTGTTGCAGTAACTTCCATATCTTTGCAAAGTCCTTCACTTGCAGCAAGCATCAGGCAGCGCACCTCATTATTTCCAAGGTGCTGTGCAACCTCCATGATGCATTTCTTTCCATTATTATCAACTTCAAGAGCATCTTTGATAAAAGGAAGATCACCGTTTTCAAACACTACGTCAACGACAGGTCCCATAACCTGTACAATTCGTCCTTTATTCATGTTCTCTCTCTCTTTCTATATTTCAGTCATTACAAACTGCAACAACCTGCTGTCTGTAACGCATCTCGACATTTTAACTCTTCTTCTGCTGAGCTCTTGCGCCGGCACAAACCTCTGTGATCTCCTGTGTGATCGCAGCCTGTCTTGCTCTGTTATAGAGGATTGACAGATCTTTGATCAGATCCTGTGCACTGTCTGTTGCTGACTTCATTGCCATCATACGGGCATTATGCTCACTGGCATAAGCCTCAACCAGACATCCGTAGATCATACCGTTGATATAACTTGGTACAATACTGTTCATGACATCCATAGGAGATGGATTTAGTTCGATTTCCTCGCGATACATATTCAAAGGCATCTTCATTTCGCCAAAGTCCCCTCTCTCGAGTGGAAGAAGTTTTAACACTTCTGCCTCTGACTGAACTGCATTTTCCATTCGTGTATATACTACGTAAACTTCATCCAGCTCATGATTGTTAAACTGATCCAGAATAACCGCTGAGATGTCACGGGCACGATGCATGGTCGGCTTCTGAACTGTGTAACGGAAGTTTGTATCAATATCTACATCCTTCTTTGCGAAATAATGACGTCCAAGCTCTCCCACAACAAAAAGCTTATGCTGACCCGGCTTGGAAAGAATCTCTTCCTCAAGCTTCACAATATTGTGATTGTATGCACCGGCCAGTCCCTTGTCCGCCGTGATAACGATCGATCCAATCTTACGTTCCTCTGCCGGAATGTTTTCCCTCTTGTTGAAATAACTATGATGTAATTCTGGTAGATGACGTAAAATACGACTGATCTCACCCTGCAGCGCATAGAAATATGGTTCTGTATCTGCCAGCTTCTTTCTCGCCTGTGTCAGTTTGGAAGAAGAGATCATATACATTGCATTGGTAATCTTCATTGTGTCTTTGACACTGTTGATTCTGCTCTGTATCTCTCTGATATTTGTCATATTAACACCTGCTCTTCTTGAATTCCTTCGCTGTCTCTACGATCTTGTCAATCAGTTCCTCTGTCAGGACTTTCTTCTCTTCGATTTCCTGACCGATTTCCGGATGCTCTGTCTCGAACATCTGAAGCATATCATACTGGAACTGTTTGATTTTTGTCTTCTCAACACCTAAGAGTACTTTATGTGTTGCTGCACACAGTGTAATTACTTTCTCATGCAAGGAAAGTGGATGATACAGTGGCTGTTTCAGAAGTTCCATCAGACCACTTCCATATTCCAGTTCTTCCTTCGTAGCTGCATCAAGATCTGAACTGAACTGTGTGAAGACTTCCATCTCACGATACTGCGCCAGATCGATACGAATACTTCCTGATGCTTTCTTCATTGCTTTTGTCTGAGCTGCACCACCAACACGGGATACGGAAAGTCCAACGTTGACCGCCGGTCTCATTCCTGATGCGAAAAGTCCACTCTCCAGGAAGATCTGTCCATCTGTAATGGAAATAACATTTGTCGGAATATATGCTGATACATCTCCTGCCTGTGTTTCAATGATCGGAAGTGCTGTGATAGAACCTCCGCCCATCTCATCACTCAAACGGCTGGATCTCTCCAGAAGTCTTGAATGCAGGTAGAATACGTCTCCAGGATATGCCTCACGTCCCGGAGAACGTCCAAGCAGAAGAGAAAGTGCACGGTATGCAACCGCATGCTTGGAAAGATCATCATAAATGATCAGTGCATCTTTTCCCTTGTGCATAAAGTACTCTGCCATAGCAGTTCCTGCATATGGTGCAATATACTGAAGCGGAGCACAGTCACTTGCTGTGGAAGATACGATGATCGTATAATCCATTGCTCCGTGTGTCTGTAATGTGTTAACAACTTTGGCTACTGTAGATGCTTTCTGTCCGATTGCAACATAAACACAGATCACATCTTTGCCTTTCTGATTCAGGATCGTATCCAGTGCAATGGATGTCTTTCCTGTCTGACGGTCTCCGATGATCAGCTCACGCTGTCCACGGCCGATTGGGAACATTGCATCAATGGAAAGGATACCTGTCTCAAGCGGAACGCTTACTGACTTACGATCAACAATTCCAGGTGCCTCATTCTCGATTGGGCGATAGTCATCAGATTTGATCTCACCTTTTCCGTCAATCGCCTCACCAAGGGCGTTGACAACTCTTCCTACATAAGCGTCTCCAACCGGAACGCCTGCTTTCTTTCCTGTACGGGCTACCTTTGTGCCTTCACGGATTCCTGTGTCGCTTCCAAGAAGGATACATCCGATTTCATTCTTACGAATATCCTGTACCATTCCCTTAAGGCCGTTTTCAAAAGTAACGATTTCCCCGTACATGGCGTGATCAATCCCGTAGATTGTGGCGATACCATCGCCGACAGTAACAACAGTACCTACTTCACTGTCCTTACTCATTGTATCAAAATTCTCTATTTCTTCTTTCAGGATAGAAATAATTTCATCTGAATTGATTGAACTCACCTTGTTCACCTCCAGGTCAATCTTTGTTCTAATCTGTTCAGGCGTCCTTTCATACTCCAGTCATACTCATCACTGCCAACCCGGAGAATAAATCCTCCGAGCAGTGCTTTGTCCTGACGGACTTCGATTTTAGCACTCTTTGCGCCATATTTCTTACAAAGGAACGCCTCCATTCCTTTTTTCTGTTCCTCCGTCGGAGGCTGAATACATGTCAGAACTGCGTTCAGAACCTGATTCTGTTCATCACAGTATCTGTCATATGCTGTGAAGATATCTTCGATCAGATCCATTCTCTGATATCTGCACGCTACTTTAAGGAAATTTTTTATCTCCTTTGGAAATACTCTATCTACCACATTCATTTTTTTCTGAAGTTCAATGGTAGGATTCGCGAAAATCTCGTGAAGCTGCGGTACTTCCTCAAAAATCTCACGTGTTTTCTGTACAGCTTCTTTTGGGACACCTACTTCATACAGGACACGTGCATATCTGATTGCTGCCATTGGGCAGTAAATCTGACTCTTACTTGTCTGTGTTTTCATCTGTCCCACCTACTTCTCCCAAAAACTGGTCATAA
Source organism: Mediterraneibacter sp. 210702-DFI.5.30 (assembly GCF_020560115.1). Taxonomy (NCBI): domain Bacteria; kingdom Bacillati; phylum Bacillota; class Clostridia; order Lachnospirales; family Lachnospiraceae; genus Mediterraneibacter; species Mediterraneibacter sp. 210702-DFI.5.30. The sequence continues at coordinate 44,574 of NZ_JAJCME010000016.1, read as the reverse complement.
ATGTTCTGCTCTTTGTCTCCCACGATCTTCTCAGCGGATGCCATAGCCAGTCCTGCAATCTGAGTCTGAAGATCTTTCATTGTCTTCTCACGCTCAATACGTACATTCTCTTTTGCAGCTTCCAGAAGATCTCCGGCCTTGCTTCCTGCTTCACTTACGATGCGGTCATACTCTGTCTTAGCCTCTGAGCGTGCCTTCTCAACAATCGCTGCTGATTCAAGCTTTGCTCCCTTTAAAGCATCTTCATATTCCTGTTTCATCTTCTGCGCATCACTCTGTGCATCCTGTGCACCCTGAAGACCATCTGCGATCATCTGTCTGCGCTTCTCCATGATATCACTCACCGGTTTGATTAGAAAATGTCTCAACAGGAGGAAGAGAACAATAAGGTTGATAATGGTATAGACAAGGTTCATATTTAACTGAAGCACCTTTTACACCTGCCTTTCCTGTTATCTGCTTCCATCATTTTCATAAGATTCTTTTCGTTTCTTATTTCAGGAAGAAGATGATCAGGATACCAATGATGAAACCGTAGATAGCTGTTGCCTCTGCAAGAGCACATCCAAGGATAAGGTTCTTACTGATCTTGCTTTCAGCCTCTGGCTGTCTTGCGATAGCTTCTACTGCTTTACCTGTTGCATGTCCGATACCGATACCTGCTCCGATACCTGTGAATACTGCGATAGCTGCTCCAATAGCAATAAGTGTTGACATAATTTTAATCTCCTTTTCTTTTCAATAGAATGTGTTAAGTTCTTACTCCATCTCTTCATTCATAAACAGAGATGTCAGGAATACAAATACGTATGCCTGAAGTAGGCCGTCGAAAATATCAAAGTAAAAACTGATTGGAATCGGAATGATCAGTGGAACGATTGCTTTCAAAAGTTCCATGACTACGAATCCTGCCAGCATGTTACCAAAGAGTCGCATACAAAGCGACAACGGCCGGATGACGATTTCCAAAATCATGATCGGTGCTACAATTGGAATCGGCTGTGCAAAATGCTTTGCCCAATGTCCAAATCCATTCTTGCGGATACCTGAAAATTCAATGAGACACATACTCATGATTGCCAGGGCTGCCGTCACGTTCAGATCTTTCGTCGGAGGCTTAAAGCCAAACAATGGTGCAATTGTGTTTGAACAGGCGAGATATAACAGAACCGTAATCAGATACGGTACATAGCCCTTGTTCTCTTTCCCAAGTACTCCGACAAAGAAGTCCTCAGCAGCGCCGATACCGGCTTCGAGAGCCAACTGCACTTTTCCGGGATTCTCAACCTTTAAGTTTCTTACCAGAATAATGGATGCTATCACAAGCACTGCCATGATGATCCAGGTAACTACTACAGATTCATTGATCCCGCCAAGAACCGGAAGTGTGAACACTGTCTCACAATTCAGTTCTTCCATAAGATTGTCTGCCAGATTTCCCGTATTGCTCCCTCCCTTTCTACCTAATGTATATTGCTGTATTTTGTCACTTTTCGTATACAGCATGGCAAATGTTACTGCTTATAATCGCATTAAAACGTCATGTTCTCCGAAAAGTTGACTAAATATTACTCCCATGTTTTCTCTTTGTCAACGTTCCACTTCAACAAGTTAAATTCATAAAAAAAACACTTTTTTTATTTCAATTTGCTCTTTTTTTATTCTACGTTTTGTCTATTTTTTATTACTTTTTTAACCGTTTTTCGCTCTCATTTTTGAATCCGCTCTTTTTTTATGCGCATTTTCCACAATAAAATTGTTTTTATTTCTGTACATTTGTACGATTCAAAAAAAAATTCATAGACACTTTGTCTTAATTTGTATATTAATGATAATTTTTCTCCTGCTTTTCGTATCCTTTTCAGAATAATAACAAAAACAGATGTTACATTTTTGTTACGATTTTGTTTTCTCAAAAGAAAAGCACCCATTTTTAAGCCATAGCATAGGTGTGATAAATAAAATTTTATTTTTCAACATATACTTGTTTTAGCTACGATTATGTGATATAGTGATTGTAGCTAAGGAATGATATCAGTATGATATGTCAACACAAAATAAAACCCCACGAGCTAGCACCTCGTGGGGTTTTTTCTCTTTTATTTTTCAATGGTTGAGCATCCATTTAGGCTAATTGTCGCTGTCGTCACCGTCTAGCCATTTGCAAACATAATAGCCAATTATACTTGCTGCGACGGAAACAAGGAATGATATCAGTATCGACACGCCAACACCCCCTTTCTGTTGCCAGATTAGGAGCGACAACGTATGTATTATATCATATAGTTACGATTGTAACAATATATGTCAATATTTTTTCAAGCACTGATACACATATGACACCGGCAGTCCAACCACATTATAGTAGTCCCCTTCGATTCCATCTATATGCGCCGCAAAGCTTCCCTGGATTCCATAAGCTCCCGCCTTATCCATCGGATCTCCGGTTGCGATATACGCACGGATTTCTTCTTCGCTCATCTCATGCACATGAACCTTTGTCTCTACCGCATTGTTAATGATTTCTTTCTCGCCTGCATTATTATAGGAAAGAATTGCAACACCTGTATAGACTTCATGTGCTCTTCCCTGAAGGCTTAGAAGAATCTCATATGCATGATCTTCATTCTTTGGCTTGCCAAGGATTTCTTCGTCACGTACAACGATTGTATCTGCTCCGATCACAATTGTATTTTTCAATTCTACTCCCTCTGCCTGAAGATCAGATGCAACATTTTCTGCTTTCATCAATGCAAGTTCTTCTACAATCTTCTGTGGTTTTGTACTTGTATAGACTTCCTCTTTATTACTTACCTTTACCTCAAATTCTAAACCGATTTGCGCAAGCAGCTCTCGTCTGCGCGGAGATGCTGATGCAAGAATGATTTTCTGATTCATTATCATTATCCTTTCCTATTATAAAATGGTTGTAACTGTCATTTCTTTCCTATAATAGCATAAAAAGAGTGGACAGCAAAACTAATTTCTGCTGTCCACTCTCTTCATATTTGGAGAGTTCTACTCTTGTCACACTTACCACACAGTGCTAAAATAAGCGCAGAAACTCAAACACATACAACAGGCTCAGACTTTCAGAGGTGATATAAATGGAATCAAAGACAGAAAACAGAATCAACGAATGCATTTCACATCTAGACATTACTTACTCTTATCAGCTGGCAAAGCAGATGGAGACTCACAAAACCAATCCGGTACTCGGTTTCCGAACTGCCGGTTCTGATGCGGAACATAAGACAGGGGATTTTTTATATGAAGAAATGAAACGCATCGGACTTCAGAATGTGACGAAGGATGAATTTTGGCTGGATTCCTGGACCTTTGAACGTGCTGTGCTCCGTTTCCAGGATCAACATGGAGAACTGCATACTTGTCAGATGGGTGCTTATCAGACGAATTTTGAGACAAATGGATTCGAGACTTATGATCTTGTCTATGTCGGCCGTGGAACCGCATCGGACTATGAAGGGCTCAATGTCCGTGGAAAGCTCGTTCTTGCTGATATCAACCAGCGTGATGAATGGTGGATCAACTACCCTGTCTATCAGGCATATTTGAAAGGTGCTATCGGACTGATTGCTGTCCAGACACAGGGTTATGCTGAGATTGATCCGCGGGCACTCAACGCTCAGGATATCGCCGGACCGGAATATGCCCCTGCATTCTCTCTTTCGAGACAGGATGCTTCTTATTTAAAAGAACTTCTCTGTCCCGAAGATCCTGCAGTATCTCATCCGTCCTCTGTCGCAGTTGAACTCAACGCCTCTTCCTGGGTTGAACGTAACCGCCCGGCTTATAACATTACCGGATATCTTCCGGGAACTGCCGCTTCTGAAGGGGACGACCGGATGATTCTGCTTTCCGCACACTACGATTCCTATTTTGACGGATTTCAGGATGACAATTGTGCGGTCTCTATGACATTTGGAATCATAAAGGCTCTGATTGACAGTGGCTATCAACCGCGCTATACAATCGCAGTATGTGCCCTTGCTGCCGAAGAGTGGGGTGTCTGTGATTCTAAATTCGACTGGTCAACCGGAGCCTGGAACCAGGTATTCCGTGTTCACCCGGAATGGCAGGGCCGCGTGATCGCTGATCTCAACTTTGAACTTCCGGCTCACGCCCATAACACACAGGATGCAATCCGCTCTACTTATGAGTCTGCTGATTTTCTGAAACATTTTTGTGAAAATATAACTGTTCCGAAGGAGGCTTACCCTGATGGACTGACAGTACTTGCACCAATCGAGACATGGTCGGATGATTTTTCCATCGCCATCTCCGGTATTCCATCTACCGTAAATGATTTCAGCGCAGGACCGTTTATGGAAACGCATTACCACTCCCAATATGACAATGAAGAATTCTATCAGGAAGCAGTTTACCGTTTCCACCATGAGCTCTATACAAGGCTTTTAGTTACACTGGATCAGCTGACACTTCCGCCACTTGACTTTTCCAGACATTTTCTGGCAATGAAAAGTTCCGTCGCCGACTGTCTTGCAGCACAGTCCAATGCCCCGACAGAAGTATTGGAAGAAATTCCGGCGCTTCTGGAAAGTATTTCAAAGGTATGTGAATCTGCCGATTTATTATATGAAAAGATTCAGGAAATCAACAACCATACTGTTTCCGCTGACTTCCCAATGGTGTCCGGACTTTCTTCTAAACTGCTGCACATTTTCCGGAAGATGCAGGACTACTTCGTCCGCCTCGACTGGCAGGACGCAGTCTGCTTCCCTCATGCTGCTGCCAGTCAGAACCTCTGTCACCTGGAGCAGGCAGTCCATGCACTGGAAAGCCAGAACATCACTGCCGCACTGGAGGCACTCTATGAAGTTGATAATAACTGCTACGCATTTTTATTTGATGAAGAAGTCTATTATCACTTTACGGAATATATTTTACATCAGCCAAAAGACCGTCTGATGTGGGGCGCCGGACGCATTCTTCACCATGAGAATCTCTATGGCCTTGTCCAGCGTCTGAAAGAACTGGATCAGATGGCAATCCCAGGTTCTCTTGATGTTGAGATCAGAAGACTTGAAGCCGCTATCCGCCGCCAGCAGGCCTACTTAAAAGATGATTTACATTATATAAAACAATCTGTTGATAAAATCCAGGCTTTGATAAACGATTGCCTTGAAACATCATCACATTATAATAAAGAAAAGAATGGAGAAAACCAATGAATAGCGATAAGCTCTACAAAGTACAGGAACAGGATCTTGACCGCCTTAAAGAAATACTGACCGTCTGCTTTCAGAACGACCCGCTCTACAACACTCTGATCGAAGATGAAGCAACAAAAGAACGTCTGCTGCCACATCTTCTTGAGTGCGACGTAACTGAATTATTTGAAACCTGTGAAGTCTTTGCTGACAGCCCTGAGTTGAAGGGAGTCCTAATCCTTTCTGACGAATCCGATCACCGTCATGCATTTTATAATTATTTTGTCAGCCTGAAAGAAAGCCTCATCACAGACGGCTGGCTGCTCCACGAGGATCCGACTATGAAGACATTTTTCAACTTTGTCCTCGGAAAAGATTACCTCAACTCCGCTTGGACTGCCCAGCTTCATGAAACCCGAAGACTTCATGTCATCTACCTCGCCGTTGATCCGAAATTTCAACATCACGGTCTCGCAGAAATGATGATGAATGAAGTCATTGCCTGCGCCGATCGCAATGATATGATGATCTCTCTTGAGACACATAATCCGAAAAACGTACCATTTTATGAACATCTTGGATTCAAGATATTCGGAATCGTGGAGAAACCTCATTTTCAGTTAAAACAATATTGTATGATCAAAGAATTGTAAATGTTCTGTACACTTGTTCCGCAGTATCTGCCAGGTTTCTCTTAGCATTTTCATTCTTCATTGCCTCTTCCAGCGTAACCACACCACGCAGGATAGGGAAAAATGCATCAATGCCATGTTCATTACATTTTCTGGCATCTCTTTCGACTGCGCCTGCAAATGCAAGTACCGGCTTGCCGTATTTCTTTGCAAGTGCAGCCACTCCAACCGGAGCTTTTCCCATCGCTGTCTGACCATCCATCCGGCCTTCCCCCGTGATGACAAGGTCTGCATCCTTTATATACTCTTCTAACTGTGTCTCTTCCAGCACGATTTTAATTCCTGATTCCAACACAGCATCTGTAAATGTGAGAAATGCGAATCCAAGGCCTCCTGCTGCTCCTGTTCCTTCCTGCTTTGCATCTGCCTTTGGGAATTTTTCTTTCGCCAATGCTGCATAATATCCTAGCCACTGATCCATCTGACAGATCATCTCCGGTGTTGCACCTTTTTGAGGACCAAATACTGCACTGCATCCCTGTTCTCCGCAAAGAGCATTTGTTACATCACATGCAATCTTAAACTTACACTCTTTTAATTCCGGAAGCACATAAGTATCTGTGATTTCCTCCAAAACCTTCAAACCCTTTGCACCAAATGGAACCTGATTTCCGTCTTTGTCAAGGAAACCGTAACCTAATGCCTGAAGCATCCCGACTCCCCCGTCATTTGTCGCACTTCCGCCGATTCCGACGAGAAAACGTCTGCATCCCTTGTCAATCGCATCACGAATTACTTCTCCCACGCCATATGTTGTTGTATTCAGCGGATTTCTCTCTTCATCAGAAACCAATGTAATTCCTGCTGCCCCCGCCATCTCGATCACAGCTGTTTTTGTGCTTTCAATGATACCATACTCACAGATTACTGGTTCGCCGAGTGGTCCTGTCACCTGTACTTTCTGTAATGTTCCGTTCATTCCGGATACAAGAGCCTCTACTGTACCTTCCCCTCCGTCAGCTAACGGTCTTACAATCACTTCTGCATCCACATCCACTCTTTGGATTCCCTCTGCCGCTGCCTGTCCTGCTTCCATAGAAGTCATACTTCCTTTAAAAGAATCAATTGCTGTTACTATTTTCATAATAAACTCCTTTCCATGTCTGTTCTGTGTTTTATTAATATTAGGATACCAAATTTCTTGTTTCTCAAATATGTTACATGTAACATTATTTTAAATTTATTCTATTATTATTTGTTATATATACCATTTTATAGTAAAATGGTAACTGTTCAGAGCCAAGCAAAATTTCATAAAACAGATGTAAAATGCTTGCATTTTTAAGACTGTTTTTGAAATTTTATTTGGCGGATACGCCACACCGACGAAATGCGTAGCATTTTGGAGGTTGGCTCTGAACAGTTATGTCAAAAGAAAGGATATAATAAAAAATCTATGATAACTAAAATCGACCGCGAACTCGCAGAACAAATCGTAAATACAATCAAAGATGTCTGTGATCATGACATCAACTTTATTGCTCCATCTGGTATCATTCTCGCCAGCACAGACTCATCCCGTGTCGGAACCTTTCACGAGATTGGACAACAGGTCGCTGCTTCCGGTTCTGTACTGGAAGTAACAGAAGACAACAATTTTTCTGGCACAAAACAGGGAATCAATCTTCCGCTTTATCATAATGAACATCTGCTGGCCGTCATCGGAATCACCGGTATACCTGATAAAGTCCGCAGTTATGCTTATCTCGCAGAACGCATCACCAATCTTCTGATCCGGGAGCAGGAACTAAATCAGTACAGCCGCAGACAGGCCGATAAAAAACATTTTGTCATTCAGTCTTTGATCAGAAATGAAACCGACAATCAGGAATACCTCACCTCCTGTCTACATGAATTTAAGATTGATCTCAACACAAAGAAAAGAATTGTTCTTATTCGCACAAATAAGCAAAATCCAATTACAAACCGCTCTATTTTAGAACAGAAAATTCAACAAATGTTTGCACAGGCACATGTCTGTCTTCACACATTTAATTATCCGGGGGATTTTATTGCTTTGATCGAAGAAACTGATTTTGAAAAACAGAATTATATTTTTAAACTATTTGCAAAAGAACATTTCGATATTTTAGATATTGCAGTTGGAAAACCGACATCACTCTTCCAGCTCCATACCTCCTATCAATCTGCTGAAACTGCTTTGCACAGCCTTATACTTTCATCTGAACACTATGTTATTTTTGATAATTTGACACTTGAACTGATTCTTTCTACGATCACACCGGAAAATCAGAAAGAATTTTTAGCCAAGACAATCGCCACGCTCAATGAACAAGAACTGCACCTGCTGGAAGTTTATTTTTCTGAAGAAATGTCCCTTGCCGCCACAAGCGAACGACTCTTTCTCCATAAAAATACATTGCAGTATAAATTGAATGCGATTCAAAAGAAATGTTCACTGAATCCGAGGAAATTTCAGGATGCGGTGCTGCTTTATCTGGCTGGGAAGATTAAATAACCGTACAACTTGATTTTAGCAGGGGTAAAAATATACCCCTGCGCAATCTTGCGCTTTCATCTCGGTAATTGAATTGTCGAGGATTCCCGCTTATTGTCCTAAAATAATGGTTTTTGTTTTCGGATAGGGGAAATAGCATATATCAGGGACATTTTGAGTAGTTAAAGGAGAGTCTATTTTTAGAGGATTCTCTCCATTGGAGTATTCTGCATTATATTCTTTTAGTGACAAAAAATTATTATCTGTTGGTTGTGCAGAGTATGTTTTGTTATAACTTGGAATTGATAGGTAATCTTGAAAATTTGTTTTTAGAGGATTTTCTCCATTGGAGTATTCTGTATTATATTCTTTTAGTGACAAAAAATTATTATCCGTTGGGTGTGCAGAGTATGTTTCGTTATAACTTGGAATTGATAGGTAATCTTGAGAGTCTGTTTCGTGTACATATATTGTCATGGCAGATGATAAAAGTAATAAAAATGCGGAAAATAAACATATAACCTTTTTCATATAATTTCCCCTTTCAATAAAAAATTTGATTTGATTTTTTATGATTTCCAGTGGAATTACCTCTCTTTTAACAATAAAATATTGATTTGCACAATTAAAAACTGTTTATATATATAATAATAGTAGTATTTTCTGTGAATTGTCAATGGGATTTAATACATTGAATCTATCAAAAATAATATCGCAAGGGGAGAAAGAATCCCTCCATTAAATCTTTATTCCTCCTGTTTTACTTTCTGCCAACATGTGCTATAATCGTAAAAGTATAGTTGGATTAAATTTTTAAGGAGTATAAAATTATGAAAATCATTGTATTAGCAGGAGGCTTAAGCACAGAACGTGACGTATCACTTTCTTCTGCTGCCGGAATCTGTCGTACATTAGTTGAAAAAGGGCATGATGCATTCCTTCTGGATGTATTCATGGGATTAGAGAATGCGCCGGAGAATCTGGAGGATGTCTTTACTCTTCCGGATCACGGGCTTGAGATTGTGAAGAATATCAGCACGGAGGAACCGGATCTTGAAGCTGTTAAGGCTTCCCGTCCGGATCAGTCAGACTGCTTCTTCGGCCCGAATGTAATTGAACTTTGCCGTCTGGCTGACATTACTTTCCTCGGTCTTCACGGTGGAGAAGGAGAGAACGGAAAGCTTCAGGCATCTTTCGATCTGCTTGGTATTAAATATACAGGACCTGACTCTCTTGGATGTGCGGTTGCAATGCACAAAGGTGTTGCAAAGCAGATTTTCCTTGAGTCTGGCGTAGACACTCCGGGAGGTGGAACGATTTATAAGAACTCTGAAGATCAGTCTTACCAGTCACTTGGTCTGACACTTCCTGTTGTTGTTAAACCTTGCTCCGGTGGTTCCAGTATCGGAGTATATATTGTAAATACAGATGAAGAATATGCAGAGGCTCTGAAGAAATCTTTCCATTACGAAGATGAACTTGTTGTTGAGCCATACATCAAAGGACGTGAGTTTGCATGCGGTATCATTGACGGAACAGCACTTCCGCCAATCGAGATCATCCCGAAGACAGGATTCTTTGATTATGCGAATAAATATCAGGATGGAGCCACTTCTGAGGTATGCCCGGCTGATATTCCGGAAGAAGTTGCAGAACGCATGAAGGAACTCACTGTAAAAGCATTTAATGCTCTGAAGCTCAATGTTTACAGCCGTGCAGACTTCCTGCTTGACGCAGAGGGTAATCTGTTCTGCCTGGAGATGAATACCCTTCCTGGAATGACTTCCGCAAGCCTTCTTCCGAAGGAAGCCAAGGTTTATGGAATCGAATACGGCGATCTTTGCGAACTGATCATTAAGAAGTCCATGGAGGCAAGATATTAATGAAACATATGACACTATCTGAAATCGCAGATGCCTGCTGCGGAATTTATTGCGGTGATCCTGCATTCTTAGACTGTGAGGTCTCAAGTGTTGCGATCGACAGCCGTAAAGTAGTAAAAGATACTCTTTTCGTTGCGATCAAAGGTGCCCGTGTTGACGGACACAGTTTTATCCCGCAGGTCATGGAAGCAGGTGCACTCTGTTCCCTCTCTGAGCAGGATCTTGGTGACGTTGATTATCCTTATATCCGCGTTTCATCCTGCACAGAAGCATTAAAGGACTTAGCTGAACATTACCGCCGTTCCCTTGATATCAAAGTTGTAGGTATCACTGGAAGTGTTGGAAAGACAAGCACAAAAGAAATGATCGCATCTGTACTTTCCGAGAAATATAATGTACTGAAAACAGAAGGAAACTTCAACAATGAGATTGGACTTCCTCTGACCGTATTCAATATCCGTGAGGAACATGAGGTTGCAGTTCTTGAGATGGGAATCAGCCACTTTGGAGATATGAAACCACTGGCTAAGATTGCCCGCCCGGATGTGTGCGTGATCACTAATATCGGATATGCACATCTTGAGAATCTTGGAACAAGAGACGGAATCCTAAAGGAAAAGAGTTCCATGACAGACTACATGAATCCGAAAGGTTCTGTTATCTTCAACGGGGATGATGATAAGCTAAAAAGCTACACTTCCCGTGATGGAAGAACTCCGGTTTATTTCGGTCTTACAGCTTCCTGTCCGTTCCATGTGGAAAATATTGAGCGTAAAGGATTAAAAGGAACATACGCAGAATTTGTTACACCGACATCACGTTTCCATGCACATATTTCAATTCCGGGAGATCATATGATCTATAACGCTTTAGCCGGAGTTGCTGTCGGATATGCGCTTGGCATGGATAATGATGAGATTGCTCGCGGAATTGAAAAGCTCGTTCCGATTGCAGGACGTAACAACCTGATTGAAGCAAAACATTACACGATCATTGATGACTGCTACAATGCCAATCCGGCATCTATGAAGTCCTCTCTTGACGTACTTGCATATGCAGACACAAGAAAGGTCGCTATCCTTGGCGATATGGGCGAACTTGGTGCCGATGAGCTTGCGATGCACCGCGAAGTCGGAGCATATGCAGCATTTAAAAACACTGATGTTTTGGTCTGCATCGGAGCACTTTCTAAAGATATGGCAGAAGCTGCAAAGGAAACTGTTCTTGCAACAGAGAAGAACATGAAAGTTTTCCATTTTGACACAAAAGAAGACTTTTACCAGAACATGGGACAGATTCTCAATGAAAATGATACGATTCTGGTCAAAGCTTCCCACTTTATGGAATTCCCTGAGATTGTGAAGAAACTGTCAGAAGAAGCATAAGCTGAAACCACACTGAAAATATAAGTCAGTCTTAAAAAAGAGTTGAAACTTCTGCTTGGATCATTCTAGCTGATTCAGGCAAATGGTTTCAACTCTTTTTCAGATTCTATTATCTTATTCTACTTTTCACTCTATCCCGAGTGCTTTTCCTACCATCTGGAACTCTCCTTCATAAATGCAGTTCGGCAGGGTACCATCCACAATACCCTTCCTGCATTCTTCGAAATCCATCCAGATTACTTCTTCCACTTCAGATTCCTGTAATTTCAAGTTTTTAATGTCCACTGGTTCTCTATAAAGATATACGGTACTGCGTTCATTGTCACGGAATGGTTTTCCATGAAATTCAGCTTCAAACTGTCCTCTGTGTGTTCCGATAAACTGAAGCTGATCTTCTCTTGCATGAATTCCAAGTTCTTCTTTCATCTCACGCAGTGCACTTTCCATCAGTTCATCCCCGGCACTGACATGCCCTGCGGAAGAAATGTCATACGCTCCCGGGTTCGAATCTTTACATTCACTTCGTTTCTGAAGGAGTACATCATAACCACTCTCCTGATTCGGACGTACAATCCAGATGTGTACCGTTGAATGCAATGTTCCATCTCTATGTGCAACACCGCGTTCTTTCACCTGTCCGGTTTTATTTCCATCTTCATCAATCACATCAAAAAGTTCCATCGACTTTCCGTTGAGTGCCACATACTCAAGCACATCAGATTTATTATACACAAGCTTTAAAGAAAAAAATTCCTCTTCTTCGTCCATCAGACGGAAGAAAATCTTGTCTCCCTCCCATAGATTCAGGTCTTTTATCTTTTCTTTCTCCACCCATTCAAGAATCCCCTCGTCACATTCGATCGGATCACCTGTAAATCCGTCTGCTGTATACAGTGACATATATTCCACTACATCTTCTCCATATACAAATGTCACGATTCCTCTGTATTTCCAGGAAGTCAATGTATAACCGGTCTCCTCCTTCACTTCACGCAGAAGGCATTCCTCCGGACTCTCTGCATATTCAAAATGTCCGCCAACGCCGATCCATTTATCTTTATTCACATCATTTTTCTTCACTACTCTGTGAAGCATCAAATATTTTCCATCTTTTTCAATATAACATAATGTGCTTTGTCTGTTCATCGTACCCCTCTTTTCTTTTCACTATCTCTATGTCTAATGCAGGTACACAATCACTTAACCTGCAGATTTTATCCGCTTGAACCCAACAACTATGAGAAACACGCTCTGCGAGTTTCTCAAGTTATCGCGGCAGTCGCCAAGGTCTCGTGCAAGCACGGACTTTGGCTCGTTGCTCGCGTAAATTATAGTATGTTACTGTTCACACGGTGTGCGACCAGTAACTACAGTATAACATATTTCTTTATGAGCTGAACCTTAACTTGTAAACTGTACGCAACTAAATTATAATGATGTTATCTATGGAAACGATGCGTTGCTGATTGCACGCATGTGAACCGCAGCAGCAATTCAATGGGGGATATTATTTATGTGGTCAAGAAAAGAGCTCAAGAAAAAGGCGCGTATTTTAATAAAATCAAACTATTGGCAAAGTATATCTGTCTGCTTTCTGATTGCAATGCTCACAGCTTCGTATCCAATTTCCCGCTCTTTATTTTTAAATTATTTTCCTGATAAGATTCAGACAAAGACAGCGCTTATTTTACCTGTTTTTATTTCTGCTGAAAGCTTCAGCAGTGCATTTCTCGATTTTATTCCTGATAATTTCATAGCCGCTGCCTTTTTACATACGGTTCAAAATTACCTGAAGCGTCCGGACTTTATCGTCACTTCGTTTCTTACACTTGGGGTCATTCTTTCTCTTTTATATAAGTTTTTTATCAGCAATCTTTTGATTGTCGGTGAGAAACGTTTTTTTGTTGAATCTTATAACTATGAAGATACGAATATTTCTAAAATATTCTTTTTATATAAGTTGCGTTACCTGGCAAATCCTTCCTGGGTGATGTTCTGCTACACGCTTTTTCAGAAACTTTGGGATTTAACAATTATCGGTGGAATTATTAAGCATTATGAATATAGCATGATTCCATATATCCTCGCAGAGAATCCAAAAATCAGTCAAAAGAATGCCTTTTTTCTCTCTAAACAGCTTACAAGGGGAAATAAATGGAAGCTCTTTTTGTTAGATTGTTCTTTCCTCGGCTGGGAGCTTTTATCTCTCTTTACACTTGGAATTCTGGACATCCTTTATGTCCGCCCGTACAAAATGAACTGTAAAGCATCCTTATATCTGTTTTTACGAAGAAACTATGTGCTTTCAAGAGCTCCTAAATATGAGCAGCTCAATGATTCTTATCTTGAGCATGTTCCTTCTGAAGATGAACTTCTGATCAGTAAAGCACTTTATGACGATTCTGAAGGTCCTTACACAAAGATCTCTTATTTTGCACCGCATCAGTATCCGGTATTTCTTTTTTCCGTGCAACCACCTATTGCCGCAGTAAAATCACCGGTCAATCCGGCGCAGAATTATGACTTTCTGTCCTGTGTATTTTTATTCCATGCCTTTTCTATTTTCGGATGGCTTTTGGAAATCATTTCTGAACTGCTCAGTTGCGGCACACTGGAAAATGTAACCCTTCGTACGCTTCCATGGCTCCCGTTGTACGGAATCTGTGGTCTGCTTATACTGTTGCTGTTAAAGAAATATATCAAAAAACCGGCTACTATGTTTATTATCAACTTTATTGTGTATACAGTTCTTGATTATCTCATCCAGCTGTTTCTTGATCTTGGTTTTGGAATTGAGCTTCCGAAATATCATTCTTATCTTGCTTTCATGAATGGGGAAGCATATCTTGGTGATGGGGCAGTATTTGCACTTCTTGGCTGTGCATTTTTCTATTACTTTGCTCCGCGCTGGAACAGTCTCTTCATGAAATTAAAGAAATGGATGAGAATTTCAATTTGTATTCTTTTGACAGCAATTTTTGTATTTGACCTTCTATCAGGCATAATCCAATATTGATTTTACTGCTAAATAATAGTAAAATCTTAATTATCAGTAAGGTTGGTTTTACTGTTGTGATTTTTTCTAATACAGTATGAACCTGTTCCCCCTGACAAACTATTACAGCTTAGAAGAAAGGGAAATATTATGAAAAAAAGAGTCGTTGTTGCACTGGGACACCGTGCACTTGGAACTACACTTCCAGAACAGAAAGTAGCCGTTAAAAGCACTGCCAAATGTATCGCTGATCTGATCGAAGCAGGCTATCAGGTTGCTATCACACACAGTAATGCTCCGCAGGTTGGTATGATCCACACTGCATTGAATGAATTTGCAAAGAACCATCCGGAATATACAGCATCCCCAATGTCTGTATGTACTGCCATGAGCCAGGGATATATCGGATATGACCTTCAGAACGGAATCCGTGAAGAGCTTCTCAACCGCGGTATCTACCGTACAGTCAGCACAGTCCTCACTCAGGTGATCGTAGATCCTTATGATGATGCTTTCTACACACCAACAAAGGTTCTCGGCCGTTATATGAACGCTGAGGAAGCGAATGAAGAACGTAAGAAAGGCAACTTCGTAGTGGAAGAACCAGGTAAAGGTTTCCGCCGTGCTGTCTCTGCTCCGAATCCGGTCAAGATTGTTGAACTCGACGCAGTGAAAGCTCTTCTTGATGCAGATCAGATTGTTATCGCAGCAGGTGGCGGCGGTATTCCGGTACTTGAGCAGGATAATCATTTACGTGGCGCAAGTGCTGTTATCGAGAAAGACCTCGCAGCCGGAAAGCTTGCAGAAGGAATTAATGCTGATCTTCTCATCATTCTTACAAATGTTGAGAAAGTATGTATCAACCTTGGCAAACCGAATGAGGAACCTCTGGATACAATTACTGTTAATCAGGCAAAAACTTACATGGAAGAGGGACATTTTGGAATTTACAACATGCTTCCAAAATTCCGTGCAGCAGTTGAATTCGTAGAAGGACACGAAGGCCGCAAAGCTTACATTACTTCCTTTGATAAAGTCTCTGATGCTCTGAATGGTAAGACCGGAACAGTAATCGAATAGATTGACAGATTGAACTTATTAGAAACATAACCTGGAACAGGCTGTGATTTCACATTTTAATTTTGTGAAATCACGGCCTGTTTTTTACTTTCCATCACAGATTTCTTTCATCCTGTTTTTTGTGGAATAAGATACTTTTAATTTCAAAATATCTCTTGCTTTTTCATAAATATGTGCTATAGTATATATATCTCTTGAATGTAGTATTAAAAACTACATGTTATTATATAGATGTATCGGAGGTAGATTTTATGGAAAAAAGACTTTATATCAAAGAACCTGGAAGCGCAATTACACATTTTATTGGAATGATCATGGCAATTATCGCTGCAATACCACTTCTATACAGAGCAGCTCGTGAACCGAGCAAACTTTATATTGTATCGCTTACAATTTACGCAGCCAGCCTTATCTTGCTTTATGCGGCAAGTACAACATATCATACATTTGATATTTCAGAAAAAGTAAACACTGTTCTGAAAAAGATCGATCACATGATGATCTCCGTTCTGATTGCCGGAAGCTACACACCTGTCTGCCTGTTAGTAATCGGCGGACGCAAAGGTATCACACTGCTATGTATTGTATGGGCATTCGCGATTGTCGGCATCCTTATCAAAGCCTTCTGGGTATTCTGTCCGAAATGGGTATCTTCCGTTTTATACATTGGCATGGGATGGACTTGCGTGCTTGCATTTTCTACAATCCTTGATAATCTGTCAGCTGCTGCTTTCGGATGGCTTTTAGCCGGTGGTATCATCTATACAGTTGGCGGTGTCATCTACGCACTGAAGCTCCCGATTTTCAACAGCAAGCATAAGAATTTCGGAAGCCATGAAATCTTTCATCTGTTCGTAATGGGCGGAAGCATCTGTCACTTTATAGTAATGTATACATTCCTTCTACCATAAATATAATTTATTGAAACGAAAAGAAGAAGGCTATCAACTACGATTTATACTGTTATCGTAGTTGATAGCCTTCCTTTTTCATTTCGTTACTATTTACATTTCATGCGACCTGCAACGTATCTCACTATCTCGCATCATACCTTATCCTACATTGAAAACTGGCTCTCATACAGATGATGATAGAAACCTTCCTTCTTCATCAGTACTTCATGATTCCCCTGTTCAATGATTTTTCCATCTTTCATTACGAGAATCACATCAGCCTCACGGATGGTTGACAGACGGTGTGCAACAATGAAAGTTGTTCTTCCTTCCATCAGTTTTGCAAATGCCTGCTGAATCTTGATCTCCGTTCTTGTATCGATGGATGATGTTGCTTCATCCAGAATCAACATCGGTGGTCTGCATAACATAACTCTTGCAATACAAAGCAGCTGCTTCTGTCCCTGTGAAAGCCCGCCACCATCTTCTGTGATCCATGTATCATATCCTTTTGGCAGACGACGGATATAATTATGGATATGAGAAGCTTTCGCTGCCTCGACAATCTCTTCTTCCGTTGCATCCGGTCTTCCCATAGCAATATTTTCACGGATTGTACCCGTTTTTAACCAGGTCTCCTGAAGCACCATTCCGTACCCTGCACGCAGACTTTTTCTTGTCATTTCGCGAATATCTATATCTTCTACTTTAATACTTCCTGCATTCACATCATAGAAACGCATCAGCAGATTGATCAAGGTTGTCTTTCCACATCCGGTCGGTCCGACAATCGCAATACGCTGTCCTGGCTTTACTTCCAGATTAAAATCTTCAATCAGATGCTGACCTGGCAGATAAGAGAATGAAACATCCTCTACTTTCACATTTCCATCAATATCCGTCAGATGAACTGCATGTTCCGGTTCCGGTATCTGCGGTTCTTCATCAATCAATGTAAATACTCTCTGCGCACATGCAATCGCATTCTGAAATTCTGTCACAACTCCGGAAATCTCATTAAATGGCTTTGTGTACTGATTTGCATAGCTCAAGAAACTGGACAATTGTCCTACGCTCATTGCACTGCGTACAACTGCAAATGCTCCGGTAATTCCAACTCCTGTGTAAACCAGACTGTTGACAAATCTTGTCGCCGGGTTCGTGATGGATGAGAAAAATGTTGCCCGCAAGGATGCCTCCTGCAATCTTTTATTCACTTCGTCGAAACGCTCTGTTACATCTTCTCCGCGCCCAAATGCCTGAACCACTTTCTGGTTTCCGATCATTTCATCAATCAATCCTGTCTGCTCTCCACGTATTTCAGATTGCAGGCGGAACATACGAAATGTTCTCTTTGCAATAAAATTTGCTACAAAGAATGATACCGGTGTGATAAGAACCACAACAAATGTAATCGATACATTTACGGATAACATAAAACAAAATGTTCCGATAATCGTTGCAATACCGGTAAAAAGCTGTGTAAATCCCATCAGTAGTCCATCTGAAAACTGGTCAACATCCGCAATTACACGGCTTACAACTTCACCATACGGATGTCCATCAATATATTTCAACGGTAGCTGCTCTATTTTATCAAATGCTTCATTTCTGATATCCTGAACCATCTGATAGGTCATCTTGTTATTACACACATTCATCAGCCACTGTGCCAATGCCGTGATCAGTGTGCACACACCAATCTGAATCATCACCTGAATTACTCCCGGAAAATTCACTTTGCCTTTTCCGATCACATAATCAACTGCATGTCCTGTCAGCTTTGGAATATATAATGTAAGCGCAACGGACACAGTCGCAAGCAGAATTGAAAATACGAGAAAAATTCTGTATCTTCCAAGTCGGCAGATTACTTCTTTCAATGTTGCCGCCTGACTTTTCTGTTTTTTCTCACTATTTGTCTTTCTTTTATCAGCCATTGATTACCGCCTCCTTTGGAAATTGTGAATAATAGATTTCCTGATAGATTGGACAATCCTTCAACAGTTCTTCATGTGTTCCGATTCCTGCCATTGCTCCATCATCCAACACAATGATCTGGTCTGCATGCTGAATAGATGCTGCTCTCTGAGATACGATAAATACGGTCGGCTGGTTTTTCATCTCTTTGATCGACTTGCGAAGTGCCGCATCTGTAGCAAAATCCAACGCTGATGCACTGTCATCAAGAATCAGGATCTCCGGTTTCCGAACCAGTGCACGCGCAATCGTCATTCTCTGTTTCTGACCTCCGGAAAGGTTTCTTCCCCCCTGTTCAATCTGAAATTCTAATCCACCTTGTTTCGTATCAACAAATTCTCTTGCCTGAGAAATGTCCAATGCTTCATACATTTCCTGCTCTGTTGCATCTTCCTTTCCCCAGCGGAGATTGTCCGCAATACTCCCTTTGAAAAGCACTGCTTTCTGAAGAACAACACCGATATGTTCTCTTAGGTTCTCTGTCTGATATTCTTTGATATCACGTCCATTGATCTTCACTGTACCGTCTGTTGCATCATAAAATCTCGGAATCAGATTCACAAGAGACGATTTTCCTGAACCTGTTCCCCCGATGATTCCTATCGTCTGTCCTTTCTTGGCACAGAAATTTATATCAGATAAGGATGTATCTGAAGTTCCTTTATAGGTCAAAGATACGTGAGAGAATTCTACGACCGGAATTTTATTTTTCAAATCCCAATCTGTTTCGGAAAAATTGCTCTTCCATCTTACATCTCCCTCATTCATATCTGGTTTCACAGCAAGCACACTCTCCACACGGTTCATACATGCTGCTGCCTTCGTCACGGAAATGATCAAGTTCGCTAACTTCACAAGTTCAACAAGAATCTGTGACATATAATTAATAAGTGCCACAACCTGTCCCTGGGTCAGATCTCCGATATCAACACGGACTGCACCGACATAGATCAATGCTATGATTGCTCCGTTTACAATAATATATGTCAGCGGATTCATCATTCCGGAAATGCGTCCCACATATTTCTGTGCATCTGTAAGAATTTGATTCGCATTTTCAAACCGCTTCGTCTCATCCTCTTCTTTATTGAATGCACGAATAACTCTTGCTCCTGTCAGATTTTCCCTCGTTGCAAGAAGTACCTGATCAAGATCTGCCTGCACTTTCTTATACATCGGCATCGTCACAAGCATGATTCCAAACACAATAAGTGAAAGAAGCGGAATCGTCACAACAAATACAAGTGCTGCTTTCACATCTACTGTAAATGCCATGATCATTGCACCAAATACAATGAACGGCGAACGCAGGAACAATCGTAAAACAAGATTCACACCTGACTGGATCTGATTGATATCACTTGTCATTCGTGTGATCAATGTAGATGTTCCTAATTGGTCCATTTCCGTAAATGTAAATTTCTGGATATGTTCAAATAATCCATGTCTTATTCCCGTTCCGACTCCTGTTGCTGCCTTTGCTGCAAAATACTGTGCTGTAATGGAACAGACAAGTCCGATGATTCCTAGCGCGATCAGTACAAAACACATTTTCACAATATATGGCTTATCCTGATTTGCAATTCCCACGTCAATAATTGCCGCCATTACCAACGGAACAAACAGCTCAAAAGATGCTTCCAGCATCTTAAACAACGGAGCAAGTATGGATTCTTTTTTATAATCTTTCAGATATGCAAGTAATGTCTTCATAATGTGCTCTTTCCTTTCTCTTATTTTAATTAAAGAGAGCCTGTCAAAATGACAGACTCTCTTATATCATTATTATAGACTATCTATCCAATCCGATTCTCTCTACCTGTCTTCCGATACGCATTGCTTTTGCATATGCCATGAGACGTTCTTCATTCTTCTTATCGTACTTTCTGTAGTTCTCAATAACAAGTTCAAAGATATCTTTATCAATGTCTTCACGGAAACGGATGCAGTCGCACACGCTTCTGTCAATTCCATATACATTGTAAGAACCGTACTTTGTATCAAACACATGCTTTTCATCCTCAAAAGCCTGCTCTGAGAAGTAATGTCTGCTGACTTCAAAATTCATCTTCATCTTGTGACGGTCACTTCTTCTTGTTGCAATTGAAAGAATCTCCGGCTCTTTATCGATCAGACCCATGTAATAGCATGCACTGTCTGCGCAGATTACCGCTTTTCTATTTACTCGTGCCACTTCCACTGCCTTATAATCTTCCGGTTTGGAAAACTCCGGACTAATGATCCAATAATGTCCATGTGCTACCTTCTCAAGCTTTCCTTCTGCTGTCAACAGACCGATCTGACGATTTGTAAGTCCTTCCTTCATCAAATCTTCCGTATCAATGTATCCTTTGTATTTGTCTGCAATGTATTTCACTTTATCATAGATAATCTGACGCATAATTCTTTTCCTCGCTTAACTCGTGTATTACTAGAAACTGTAAGAAATGTTTACGGGCTGCTGCGATCAGCAACACCTGTGATTCTTTTAAGTCTCTCGTATTGTATCATCTATCAAAGCGGTTGACAATAGGTAAGACGCTGATTTTTCAGTCCGATACTTCTATCTCTTTTATTAAAAATTCATTCCCACGAAGCAGATAGGTATTTTCACTTCCACAGTACGGACAGATTTTCCCGTGTTCTACCGTTGGATATTCTTTCTGGCATTCTTCACAAAATGTTACTGCTTCTATCTGCTCGATTTTCAGTTCGGCTTCTTCCATAAGCGGTTCTTTCTTCTTCGCCCAATTCCAGCAATCCGTCAGATAATCATGTAGTATTCCTGACACTTCCCCAATCTCCAGTGTCACGGCAGAAACCTTCTCCACATGATTTTCCTCCGCAACCTTCTTTACATCTTTTACAACATAAAAGACAACACCTAATTCGTGCATTTTCCTTCCCTCTCAATTTATATTTTTGCAACTATATCCTGAAGTAATCTGATCAGTTCTTTTGCGTTCACAGGTTTAAAGATACACTCATTCATTCCGGCTGACTTACACTGATGTATACTTTCGGTAGACGCCTGTGCTGTCATTGCCAAAATCGGAATCTCGGCTGCATCTTCCCTTTGGTCTGCCATAGAGCGGATCTTTCGTGATGCCTCTTTTCCATCCAACTCCGGCATCATGATATCCATAAGAACAGCATCATATTCTCTTAGCCCCGACTGTTTAAATAGTTCTGCAGCTTCCCGTCCATTCCATGCCTTTGTTACCTGTGCACCAGCTTCTTCCAGATAAAACTCTGCAATCTCCATATTGATCTCATTATCTTCGGCAAGAAGAATATGATATCCTCTGAGCGGTTTATCCTCTTTCAGATCCTGTTTTGTTCTCTGCACACATTCTTCATTCTGGCTTTCCTTTTCCGGCTGAACTACTGGAAAACTCAAATAAAAACGGAACTCCGTTCCAACGCCGGGCGTACTGCTCACCCGAATTGTTCCACCCATCTTTTCGACCAGTCCTTTTACAATTGACATTCCCAGCCCCGTTCCTTTATACTGCGTTCTTGCATCATTTATTTCCTGTGTAAAAGGCTTAAACAATTCTTCTTTTATATATTCCCTGCTCATCCCGACACCTGTATCCGTAATACGAAATTCGAATGCCGCACACATTCCATCAAAAGAAAGTTCTTTTACATAAGTGTCTATCCTTCCTCCACGCTTATTATATTTGATTGCATTACTGAACAGATTCAGCATAATTCTTCTGATCTGCAGCGTATCTCCGCTCAGCATCGTATGATTCACCTTTTCCCGATGGCTCTCATAGCTGATTTCCATTGCCTCTACCTGTGCACTGACCACAACTTCTACCTGATCCATCAACGTATTCAGATCAAACGTATCATTCTGCAACTCTAAATATCCTGACTCTATTTTACTCATATCAAGTACATCATTGACCAGTTCACTCAGATGTTGGACAGACAGATCGATTTTATCAACACACTCTTCTATCTTTTCCTGATCCTTATAGTTCTTACGGATCATCTGGATCATTCCGAGAATACCATTGATCGGTGTACGGATATCATGACTCATCCGATTCATGAATTCTGTCTTCGCACGGCTCTCGAGATCCGCTTTTTCGTATGCAACCTGCAGACGTTCTCTTTCTCTGTCTTCCTGCTCATGGAACTCTGAAATATCCTTGAACAAAATAATTGCACCGATCACCGTACTTGTCTGCTTAGTCTTACTTTCATAAACCATCTCCTGTGACATCAGGACTGTCTCCTGCCACCAGCATCTGCTTCCATCACTTTGCTCTACCTGATATTCCACAGTCACCTGCTTTTCGCCTGCTTTAAAACGTTCGATCAGCTGTGCCGGATTTTCTGTGATACGATAATTTTCTCTCGTCTCTTTTGTCACGAACCGTTGATAAGTCTTACAATACGTATCATAAGGACATGGAAGTTTTATGTCTGGAATCTGCCTGTTTTCCCTGTCTTGCCAAAATATCTTTTCTAATAAATTCTGTGTCAGATTAACACTTTGGATTATTTCTGCTGTATCCATCAATGCTTCTATATAGTTTCCGTTTTCCAAAATGGACTGCGTCAGCTGTTCATAGAACTGTGTCAGTTGCTTTTTCTCATTTACGATCAATCTGTCCCTGTCCTGATAAACATCAAACCCAACAAGAAAATGATGCAGATTTTCATTTTCAGCAAAGTCAGGCAGTAAAAGTGTGATCCGGCCACGCAAAACTCTGTCACCATCTTTGTGACAATAAGAATATTCCTCTACCTGATGTTCCTCTGTCAGTGTTTCCCGGATTTCCGACAGCTGAAGTTTCTCCCAAAGTTCCCTGCGTTTCTCTTCCTCCGCCAGCTCCTGTATAATCTGCTCTACTGCACCAGAATAACTACCATCATCTGCAAGGAAAAATTCTGAACTTGCACGAAGAACAACATACTGATCCACAATCGCATCACAGTACAGACAATCTGTAAAATGAAATCCTTTTTCTTTTACAGATTGTAACAGCCGACTCCTAAGTCTCCGCTTGTCAGCTGCTTCTTTCATCTTCGCCCGATTCTTGTCTACATACATGTTCTTATCCGCATATCGGAACAGGTCTTTCATATTACTTCCCGGAAAATCTGTAGACAATGCATATCCCACTGCATAGCTAAGTGGCATATCCGGATGATTCTTTGAATAACGCTCCGTCTGTTCCCGTATCATCTGCAGACAGTCTTTCACCTGCTCATGATCCACCTGCTTTAACACTGCAATAAACTCGTCTCCACCGTCTCTTCCGACAAAATATTTCTCCGGAAGTGCTGCCCGCAGTTGTTCTGCAAATGATCTGATATATTGATCGCCTCTTTCATGTCCCTGCCGGTCATTAATGATTCTCAGATTATTTAAATCAAACACCATTACCGCTGTTGATTCACTGCCCGTAAGCGGCTCTTCAGATGCCAGAATCTCCTCGCACTTATTCTTATTCGGAAGTCCTGTTGCCTCATCCAGATAAACCTTCTGACGAAGCACACGGTTTTGTGCCGCGTACCGCAATGCCTTGAAAAGCTCATATCCCAACAGACACACAATTCCAATAATATCCACGACAACGATTTTCTCCAAACGATTTAAGGAAGATGCCAGCTTCTGCGAATAACTTTCCGCAAGCCCTGTTGTCTCATCACAGATTGTAAAAAATGTTTCACTTTTATTTATAATCTGTGTATTCTCATATCCTTCTTCTCGAGCCTTATAGATTTCTTCCTTTAGTTGTTCAAAAAATTGTTCCTGCACTTTCATCTTATCCTGAAATGCTTTATCATCCAGACGGACAAGGTTCAGTTCATCGCTGCCATAACGTAACCCATCAATATACGCATCCACTTCCCTGATCATTTCATCCTGTGGTTTCTGTGCATTTTCCAGTTTGATGATCTGCTGCGTCTTTCCACGCACAAGTCCGGCATAATTCACTACACGAGCCGTTCCTTGCATATCGCTGACCAATATCATAATTCCAAAGAATAATGCGATCAGGATACAGGTAAGAAGCATCATGAAAATACGTAGAATCCGTGTGATTTTCTTTTCTTTCATATCTTTATAACCTTACTTTTACTTTATTTAAAGATTATAACAGAATCTCCTTTGTTTTCCCATAATTAAAATACATCACCAGAGGATTTTTAAAAATGGTGTAATACTTGCTATCTGTTTTGGAAAATGTGATACTATAAATTATAGTCACACTTAATTTTCGTAACAAACGGAGGGACCCTCTATGATAAACCAGACAAAACAAATATTGGAAGAATCTCTGAAAAAATTAATGCTTCAAAAGCCGCTCGATAAGATAACCATCCGCGATTTAACCGAAGACTGCGGCATCAGCCGTATGGCTTTCTACTATCACTTTAAAGATATTTATGATCTGGTTGAATGGTCCTGCCTGGAAGATGCAACCCGCGCTCTTGCCGGCAAAAAAACTTACGACACCTGGTCTGAAGGACTGGTACAGATTTTTGATGCTGTGTATGAAAATAAGCCATTTATATTAAATGCTTACCGCTGCATCAGCCGGGATCAGATTGAAAGTTTCCTTTTTCATCTGACTTCCGATTTACTGATGAATGTTGTAGAGGAAAAAGCAGAAGGCACCAGTATTTCTGAAGAAGACCGGCGTTTTATTGCCGATTTTTATAAATACAGCTTTGTCGGTCTTATGCTCGACTGGATCAAACAGGGAATGAAAGATGATTATGTCGATCTGGCACATAAGATCAGTATTACCATCCACGGAA
Source organism: Mediterraneibacter sp. 210702-DFI.5.30 (assembly GCF_020560115.1). Lineage (NCBI taxonomy): Bacteria > Bacillati > Bacillota > Clostridia > Lachnospirales > Lachnospiraceae > Mediterraneibacter > Mediterraneibacter sp. 210702-DFI.5.30. The sequence goes on along the minus strand of NZ_JAJCME010000016.1, from coordinate 19,224 downwards.
GCCTTATGCATTCAATTGAAAATTTCGCAGCACTTCCCAAAAAAGAAAATTCATAATCTCCATATATAATATTTCCTATAATTATCACTGGAATAAATGTTGAGGACAAAATCCCCCAACTATAACACTTTACAAAAAAGGGCAAATGATAAGTTTTTTATCACTTGCCTCTTTTTGTAAATTGAAAATCTTCAAAAATGTCCATACTATAGCTATAACAACTATACTTCATATCTCGTTATTTAGAGTAATTATGATGAGATGATCTCAAAACGAGACATGAATCCGTTTTTTCAGAAAGGTGGTTTTATTATGTCAAATAAGAAATCTAAACTTGGTGTAATCTCTGCAGTAGCAGCAGGCACAGGAACTGCAATTTATCTCGCACAGAAGGCAAAAAAAGAATCTGGTAATTCAGAATCCGGTAATTCTATTTTTAAGAAGAGTACTGTTGCTGATTCTTCCGTTCCAGATAACTATCGTAACACTGAGCGCGGAAAATATGACCGCAACAGCAAAGGCATCTATTATTCCAACGGAAACTACGAAGCATTTGCACATCCGGAGAAACCGGAAGGTGTAGATCAGAAAAATGCTTACATCGTAGGAAGCGGACTTGCCTCTCTGGCAGCGGCATGTTTCCTTGTCCGTGATGCACAGATGCCTGGATGCCAGATCCACATTTTAGAAGCAATGGATATTGCCGGTGGTGCATGTGATGGAATCTATGATACTTCCCGAGGTTACGTAATGCGCGGTGGACGTGAGATGGAAAATCATTTCGAATGTCTGTGGGATCTCTTCCGCAGCATTCCATCCATCGAGACACCTGGTGTTTCTGTACTTGATGAATATTACTGGCTCAATAAGCATGACCCGAACTATTCCCTTTGCCGTGCAACTGTAAATCGTGGCAAAGACGCACATACAGACGGAAAATTCAACCTCAGTCAGAAGGGCTGTATGGAAATCATGAAACTCTTCATGACAAAAGACGAAGATCTCTACGATAAAACCATCGAAGATGTTTTTGACGAAGAAGTATTTGATTCTACTTTTTGGCTCTATTGGAGAACAATGTTTGCATTTGAAAACTGGCACAGTGCTTTGGAAATGAAATTATATTTCCAGAGATTTATCCACCATATTGCCGGACTGCCTGATTTCAGTGCATTGAAATTCACCAAATATAATCAGTATGAATCCCTCATTCTTCCGATGCAGAGATACCTCGAAGATGCCGGTGTGGACTTCCAGTTCAATACAGAAGTCACAAATGTTGTATTCAAATTCGAAGGAGACAAAAAGATTGCATCTGCAATTGAATGTAAAGTAAACGGACAGGAAAGAGGTATCGTCCTGACAGAAAATGACCTCGTATTTGTCACAAACGGAAGCTGTACAGAGGGAACCATTTACGGAGATCAGAACCATGCACCAAACGGGGATGCCGAAGTCCGTACAAGCGGTGTATGGAACCTTTGGAAAAACATTGCCCGTCAGGATCCATCCTTCGGACATCCGGAAAAATTCTGTTCCGACATTGCCAAGACAAACTGGGAATCTGCAACAGTTACAACTCTGGATGACAAGATCATTCCTTATATCACAGACATTTGCAAACGTGACCCTCGCACCGGAAATGTTGTAACCGGCGGTATCGTCAGCTGCCAGGATTCCAGCTGGCTGTTAAGCTGGACGATCAATCGTCAGGGACAGTTCAAAGACCAGGATAAAGATAAGGTATGTGTCTGGGTTTATGGATTATTTACTGATGTACCTGGTGACTATATCAAGAAGCCTATGAAAGACTGTACCGGAAAAGAAATCACAGCAGAATGGCTCTATCACCTTGGTGTTCCGGAAGATCAGATCATGGATCTGGCAGAAAACAGTGCAATCTGTGTACCGACAATGATGCCTTACATCACAGCATTCTTCATGCCACGTGCAAAAGGTGACCGCCCGGATGTTATCCCGGATGGATGTGTCAACTTCGCTTTCCTCGGACAGTTTGCTGAAACTCCAAGAGATACTGTTTTCACAACAGAGTATTCTGTACGTACTGCTATGGAAGCTGTTTATGGACTTCTCAAAGTAGACCGTGGTGTGCCTGAAGTATGGGGAAGTGTTTATGATATCCGCGAGCTTCTCGACAGCTCTGTAAAACTTATGGACGGAAAATCTCCACTCGAGATCCAGCTGCCTGGACCGCTGAACGCACTGAAGAAACCTCTTCTGAAACTCGTAAAAGGAAATGTGATTGAAAAGGTACTGCGTGATCACAATGTACTGAAGGACGGAACGTAAAAAAGAACACTTGTTCTTTTCCCTGAAATATGCTATTCTATTTCTACCTGATTACGTAAGAAGAATGCTCCCGGCATTCTTCTTACGTAAATGATTTCAGACAGCATATAGGAGAAGCAGCAACACATGGATGGATATCAGTTCGAAGAACAGTGTGCGATCATACTAAAAAGAAAACATTTTTCAAAAATAGAAGTTACTAAAAGTTCTGGGGATCAAGGCGTTGACATCATTGCCTATAAACACAGAAAAAAATACGGGATACAGTGTAAGTATTACACGTATCCCGTTGGTAACAAAGCAGTCCAGGAAGCTTATGCCGGTGCAAATTTTTATGACTGTGACAAGGTCATCGTAATGACAAACACAACATTCACCCGCTCCGCGATTGAACTTGCTGAAAAACTGGATGTAGAATTGTGGCCGGATTGCCCGGTCACACCTTTTTACAGTTTATTGTTCAAGATCATGGGATTATTGAACCTGCTTCTTTTCCTTTACGCGATCCTAACACTTTTTTCTGCAAAGTATGATTTTATTCATTTGCCGGTTTCACTTGATACGATATCGCTGGTGGCACTCCTGACAGCCTCTGCTTTAGGAATCTTCGGCTGGAAGTATCTCCTTTGTAATCTGATTACCTCCGGAGCTTTCCTCTTCCTTGCATTCCATGTTGTGCTTTCACCTGTATCTCTGGCAACAGATTATACATACACACAACTGCTCTCCTTAATTCCTGCAGTTGTATACATGCTTCATGCCGGGTGGCTGAAATTAAAGAAGATGAAAAAATAAAAGCTTATTCAAACCAAATTCCCGGATTCGTAGACGATACACTGGTTACTCCTGCCTTAAGAAGTGCCATTACATCTTCCTTCTCCCGGATCATTCCTCCGGCGATCACAGGTACCGGAAGATCTTTACAGATCTTTCCGATCACCTTCGGCATCATTCCCGGAAGAACCTCTACCACATCCGGCTTTGCTGCCATTACCTGTGTTTTCACATTTTCATAAGCCATAGAATCAATCAAAAATACGCGCAATACCGTGAGCATTCCAAGTTCCTTCGCTCGATGAATGATCGTCGGTTTTGTGGAAATTACACCATCCGCTTCTGTATATTTTTTGATAAAATCTGCAGCAATGTTCTTCGATGCCAGCCCATGGATCAAGTCTAGATGTACTACCGCCAGTTTTCCTGCTGCTTTTACTTTAGAAACAATCTCCGGAATTGTACAGATGTCTCCATATAAAATAAATACAACCTGGCTTTCACTTTTCAGACAGGCATCTACTCCTTCATCATCTTTTACCGCTGCAATCACAGGGGATACCTCCAACGCATCCAGAAATTTATAATTCATTTCAATTCTCCTTTGTTCCGCCAAGATCAAATGAATGCCAGACACAGAAACTGTGAACAACAGTACTTGTATCTGGCATCTGTTTCATAAATTATACTATATCTCCTTCACAATCGTCTAGTGTACTGCATCCACATTTCCGGCAGCTACGATATTTACACCTGTACCTGCCACATTTTCCAACACAATATCTCCAATGTGAACCGGAGCTTTGATCGTTACGCCGCGAAGTGCTGCGATACAGTCAAAAATCTTATCTTTTGGAATGTCATGCTCTGTCTTCACATTGATCATTGGTACTTTTCCGTCTGCGACACGAACTGTAGTCGTTACAATACGCGTTGGATCAGTTACTTCCTTTCTTGCATACGCCTCTCCACGTGGACACGTATTTCCTGTAACGGATACAACTTTTCCATCTTCCATTTTTACAACGATCGGACATCCCATCGGGCATCCGATACAGATTAATTCTCTCTCACTCATTTTCTTATGCCTCCTCGATCCGAATCGTAATCTTCTTTGTCTCCGGGTATTCTTCCAGTTTCTTTTTCTTCAGGATTACCTGCTCCATCTCACCCGGTGCCATCACCTGACGTTTCTTCTTGCTGATCAGCTGATCGTCAAAATACACTGCAATCGACTTATTCTTAAATACATCTCCGACACGGAAACGAACGGTCAGATTTTCTTCCATTTCGGAAGGTCTTACAAAGGATGGTACAGTATAACGCACTCCGCCTTCCGGAGAAATCGGAAGTATTTCTGCCTGCACGTCCTTTTCTCCTGCCTTTATATAAGTGGCTGCGTTCTTTCCTGCTGTCGCTGCCTCCTGAGATACAAAATCCACAAGATCATGCACATGCAATACATTTCCACATGCGAAGATGCCGTCCACACTTGTTTCCAGTGAATCATTTACGACCGGACCTGAAGTAACCTGTGAAAGTTCTACTCCTGCGCTTTTTGAAAGCTCATTTTCCGGAAGGAGTCCGCAGGAAAGAAGCAAAGTATCACAAGTATATCTTTCCTCTGTTCCTGGAATCGGCTTGCGGTCCGGTCCGACTTCTGCAATCGTAACAGCTTCCACGCGATGCTTTCCTTCTATATCGATCACTGTATGACTCAGCTTCAGCGGAATCTCAAAGTCATCCAGACACTGTACGATATTTCTCTTCAATCCACCGGAATAAGGCATCAGCTCTGCAACTACCTTAACCTTCGCCCCTTCAAGTGTCATACGTCTCGCCATGATCAGACCGATATCTCCGGATCCAAGAATCACAACTTCTTTTCCCGGCATAAGCCCTTCCATATTTACAAGATGCTGTGCCGTTCCGGCAGAATAAATTCCAGCCGGACGATACCCCGGAATATTCAGTGCTCCTCTAGAACGCTCTCTGCATCCCATCGCCAGGATAATTGCATTTGCCTGAAGAAGCAGAATTCCATCCTCGCGATTTGTAGCTGTTACTACCTTTTCCTGTGAAATGTCCATGACCATTGTATTTAATTTATATTCAATACCACGTTCTTCTACCTGCTCAATAAAACGTGCTGCGTACTCAGGTCCTGTCAGTTCTTCTTTAAATGTATGCAGACCGAATCCATTATGAATACACTGCTGCAAAATGCCTCCGAGACTTTTATCTCTTTCTAAAATCAATATATTATCTATTCCGCTATCTTTCGCTGCGACTGCTGCCGCAAGTCCTGCAGGACCACCGCCGATTATGATTAAATCATATGTTTTCATTTTACTCATCCTCCAGTTCTTTATTTTCACCTACGATAAATTCCGATCCAACGCCATTTTTGCCAATCTTATCAACCGGCATCGGAACTTCTCTTTCCAGAATCTCCATAACCTTCGGGGAACAGAATCCTGACTGGCAACGCCCCATGCCTGCTCTTGTCCTGCGCTTCACGCCATCCAGAGAACGTGCGCCGAGTGGACGGTGAATTGCATCCAGGATTTCTCCTTCTGTGATCATCTCACAGCGGCAGATAATATTTCCATAAGCCGGGTTTTCTTTGATCAGCTGATTTCTCTCTTCCAGAGAAAGCGTATCCGGATCTAAAATCCCATGTCTCACCGGATTAAAATCAGACTTTTCTTCTGCATTCAAAAGGTCTCTTACAAGTTCTGCAACCGTAACACCGATTGCCGGTGCTGAAGAAAGTCCCGGAGATTCAATGCCTGCTGCATTGATCAGTCCTTTTACATCCGCTGATTCACCAATTACAAAGTCATCTCCATCCTCGTGTGCACGAAGACCTGCAAAAGAAGTAATCACCTGACGAAGCGGAACATTCTTAACGCTATGAGAGGAAACTCTTGCGATCTGATCCAGACCATCCATTGTCGTGTTTACAGCACCTTTATCTTCTACATTTACTGCTGTAGGACCTACAAGCAGATTGCCGTGAACTGTCGGTGTGACCAGTACTCCCTTTCCCATTTTCGACGGAAGCTGGAAGATTGTACTCTTCACATAATCTCCAACTGTCTTATCCAAAAGCATGTATTCCCCTTTACGGGCTGTGATATGAAGCTTTCTGTCTGAAAGCTGATTATTGATCTCATCAGCATAAACTCCTGCTGCATTAATAATAAGTTTTGTCTCGATTGTCTCATCAACACCGGTATCTGCGTGATGAACCTGAACGCTAAATCCTTCTCCTGTCTTTTCCAGTTTTTCAACTTTTGTATTCAGGAAAAAACGAACACCGTTCTCGTATGCATTTTCCGCATATCCCATTGTCATATGGAATGGACAAACGATTCCTCCGGTTGGAGCCCACAGTACACATGTCACATCATCTGCCAGGTTCGGCTCTTTCTCAATCAGAGTCTCTCTGTCTAAAATCTGAAGTCCAGGAACTCCATTTTTCTTACCTCTCTCCATTAAAACCTGAAGTCCTTCCGGATCCTGCTCTTTCGTACATACAACCAAAGAGCCGTTTCTCTTAAATGGAATGTCAAGCTCTTCTGCGATTCTGTCCATCATCGCATTTCCCATCACATTTAACTTTGCCTTCATCGTTCCCGGAACTGCATCAAATCCCGCATGGATGATCGCACTGTTTGCCTTGGATGTCTCATTACAGACATCCTCTTCCTTTTCAATCACACACGTATTCAACTTATATCTGGAAACCTCTCTGGCAATCGCGCTGCCTGTCACTCCTGCACCAATAATAACAACATCAAACATATCCATTCCTCTCCTTTATCACACAAAAAAAGCAAGGCAAATAAAACGACTGCCTGTCGTTTCATCTACCTTGCTCAAATCTCTGGTATCTAATATTCGTCTTTTCTTTATTCTAGCACACTTTTCAGAAGAATCAATCCTCTTTCTGTACAATGTGAAAATATTTAGTTCACATGTGATGGATAAATCTCTGTAATGGTCGGTGCCATCCACGTTTCCAGGGCGTCCATATCAGGCGTATAGATACGCATAAACAGATGGAAACCTCCAGCGCCCACAGGAAGCCAGTTTATGGTGTTCTGTGGGGCATCTTCAGACAGAATAACATCAACGGAACCATCATCATTTGCCTGTAAACCGGAACGGTCATTTATGCAGTAACGATTAATAGGATTATCGATCAGAAAATCACCGTCCCCATATGCAGTCACAGACCAGAATCCCCCTTCAAGAACCTGCGGATAGCTTTCGAAATGAAGAATATATGATTTTTCTCCTGTGAGAGTATTTTCATCCGCATCCTGCTCTATCTTTGGATACAGCGCAACTTCAACTGTATTAGCACCAAGCCCTGCAAGAGCTACCAGTGCACGATAAGCGTATTCTGTATTGAAATCTCCGATCGGTTCACCAAAATAATCCCACTGACCAAGCTTTTTTGAGAATTTCTGTCCCTCTTTGATAAGCTTTAGCTGAATTTCTGTCAGCATTGTCTTCCAGTTTTCTGCAACATCACCGGTAAGAACAGAAATGTCAAATTCCATACCAGGACCTATATTCACAGCTGCTATTTTTTCAAGCATTTCCTTATCTGCAGCTGTCGGAGAATTCTTTACCATCAACTCATTGGCCTTATTAAAAAATGTGATCGGATCCATGGAAAGGACCTTATCAACAGGAATATAATCATTCTCTTCGCTGTAGCTTCCCCTCGGAGGTTCATAAGTGTCTCCGGATATATAATCGGAAAGCGGCATAAGTTTCATTTTTCCTTGGATGGCATACACATTTGGAAGATCCTCTTCTCCTGATAAAACGATTCTGGTAATGGACCATGCCATAGATGTAGGAACATCTATACGGGTAACTCCCTCAGGCAGTTTCCCTTCCCACGTAGAAAGAGTAATTGCATATGCACCAGCCTTATCAAGAACCGCAGCAGTATTTGTCCATCCATCCAGTACCTGAACCTTACAAAAACGATCTGTTTTTGGAAGTTCATAGACCATCGGCTCCTCGCTCAGATCATACCAGACCTGTGAATAGATCGTATCCACATTAGGAGTCACCACAGTCCTGAATTGTGCATCTGCCAGTGCAACACTGTGTATAAACTGATTTACAGGTGCTTTTTTGGTAACAACTTCCTCTGTGTTCGTTGCCGAGGTCTCAGTTGCATCCATGAGCACCAGCGGAAATGCATAAACATAAGCATCTTCCACTGTCTCCCATATATTTTCATCTGTCTCACTGTCAACAGATGCTGCAAATCTTTTCATATTCATATCCTCCTGCTTCCGCTCCAAAACTTTATGGTTCAATAATATTAAAATATTTATACTCTGACGTAACAGTAACCGCATCCATCAATCGTGTCAGGCAGGTCTCATCACCCTCCTGTTCGATCAAAGCAGCAACATTCTCTGCGTTTTTCTGAACAGCATCTGTATCACCGAAATATTCTACCAGCTTTTGGGCATAATCCGACGGTGTAAGTTCAGCAAGATGGACAGGATTAGCGTCATACCAGCCCATATTTGGTCGCATTCTCAAACTCCGCAGTATCTTCAAAATCCAGCAATGCATAAACTTCCTAATTTGCATCAATCGTATACTGGGTAGCCGGTTTGCTTTCCGCTGTTAATTCCGATACTGAAATTGCGGTTGAACTGGCCACAGCCAGTCATGGTAAATGCCAATGCAGCGACAATCAAAGTAATTACTTTTTTCTTTTCATGATGTCATGCCCCCTTTGTTCTGTTCTTTTTCAAACCTGAATTAGCTTTTGTTTTTATTTTAACACAAGCACACTTAAGCAACAATATCTTTATGAATTTAAAATGAGTAAATACGCGCAAATTTTAGATATTTTTCAATATATTAATTTAAGTTCAAAATAACCATCTATTATCAAGAGCTTAAAGTTAATTTTGAAAAGTTTTATTGTATTTTGAAGAAATTTGTGAATATTACAAAAGGTATTCTTCTTCGAAAATCACAGATTGTAAATATTTCAGATGAATACATTTAACTTTCACATACCAGGGATGCTTTGAACAATACACAACCTCCCATACCCCAACTTTCCATTCGGCCACCTCTCATACCCGGGAATCTGTCTCGCCCCTCTCCGCAAATATGCTTTCACTTTCTCTCCATACAGATACGGATCATTTCCTTTCACAATCCCCCACTCCATCAAAAGTGCCGCGCTTCCTGTAACGAATGGCGTTGCAAATGAAGTTCCTGTGAACTCTGCATATCCTCCACCTGCTACCGGAGCCATTATCCTCACACCCGGAGCGGCCAGATCAGGTTTGTTTGCATTTTCCCCCTCATATATCTGTGTCGGTCCTCGTCCGGAGAAGTCTGCATAAGAAAAGGTCAATGCATTATACGCTGCCACAGTAATAACAAGAGATGCAGTAGAAGGTATCGTAAGTGTTGTGGAACTGTCTGGCTTTAAAAATGCAGTACCGATATTAAGTGCATTCTGTACCGGAAGCCACATTTGCCACAACTTATCCACAACCTGTCCTGGCATCATCTGTATTTTCCACACTCCGGCTGTGACAAATTCATTTCGTGGTAGAAAACTAATATAAATTTCCTGACGAATACTATATGGTTTTGGCTCTCCATAGTAAACCAGGAGTTCTGTTTCACCAATCTGTATTCTTTGTGTTCCTTCTTTTTCTTCCAGTCTGCCGGAATGATTTCCGGATGGATCGACAATTGTAATTGTGACTTCATCGACATAGGATTTCCAAATTTGCAGACTGAATGACTTCTCCCTCTGCTGTACTGCAAGTTGAACTTCTGTCATCATTCCTTTTCTATATTCACCTGCCGCATGTCCCGCAGTCGTTCCTTCATTTCCACTTCCTACACAAATCACATTCTTCCAACGTTCAGATACTGTATTCAAATATCTTTCCAAAAGACTTGTTCCATCATGGGAACCATATGTATTCCCAAAACTGATATTGATTGTCACCGGCTTTTTTAACTCTTCCGCTTTTCGTACGATATAATCCACACCTCGCATCAGCTGGGTAGTTCTTGGGAATCCTGTTTCCCCTGCTCCCCCCATCTTTACAATCAGCAGTCCTGCTTCGGGTGCAGCTCCCCGATATTTTCCATTCTTACTACCCCTTCCATTTCCAGCCGCAATCCCGGCTACTGCTGTTCCATGTCCACTGGTATCACGACTTGGTACTATGCGATACCTTTCTTCCCTGACTTCCATGCGTAGTGCTTCATTTATCTGTTCTGAAGTGAACTCTGTTCCGATATGATATCCTTGCGGCGGTTTACCGTTTTGTAACGTCTGATCCCATAAAGCAAGAATTCTTGTCATTCCATCTGCATTTCTAAAATCGGGATTTTCATAATCAATCCCACTGTCTACAATTCCGATCAATACGTCCTTTCCCAGCAGTGGAAATGACTGTTTTTTCTGCTGATTATCCTCTACCCCTTCTTGCCCAATCGAAGAAAAAGAAGACGCAGCCTGTACTTCATCAATACAGGACACACGCCTTCCATTCTCTACTTGAAAATATAAACTTTTCGGTTTTTCTATAAATTCTACTTCTGGAAATGCTGCCAGTTCTTTTATCTGACTTTCTTTTATTTGGATAATGGCATATCCACCTGTCAGTTCCGTCACATAAACAGCTCGTGTTCTTACTCGCTCTAACGTCCCGGAATACTTCACGATCAATTCCCATTCTTTTTCTTCCAGATCATATCCGATATCCAGACTCTCGCTTTTCTGACGTTCTTCTTCTGTGATACTTAATGCAAGATTCAATTGATTTTCTATTTTCTGACTCACGAAGGCTGCACCTTACTTCATCTCTTATTTCTATGTTTTATGAAGTAATTTAGCAGATTATTCCATTTTCATCTCTAAGACAACCACCTCACAGCTTTTCAGATTCAGCCTGTTCTTTGTATAATCTACTGTCTCGTTCTTCTGGTTCGACATTAATACTCTTTTCACATTCCCCTTCAATTCAATGCTTGCTGCGTCTGTTCCGAAATTAGCCACGACAAGAATACTTGTCGCTGCGTTTGTTCTATAAAATGCCAGGATATCATCCATTTCTTCATATTCCGGAATGAATTCTCCATAAGTAAATACATTTTTAAATTCATCTGATTTGCGCAGTGCTACTAACTTTCGATAATAATTCAGAACAGAATCCGGATTGTTTTCCTGATCTTCGACATTGATCTCTTTGTAATCAGGATTTATCTTTAACCATGCCGTTCCTTTTGTAAACCCGGCATTCTCCCCGCTTGTCCATTGCATTGGTGTTCTCGCATTGTCACGGCTCATCCGATTACAAGCTTCCATTGCTTCCCGGTCAGATAATCCAGCTCCACGGGCAATCTGATACTGGTCTTTTGTACTGATATCATCGAATTCGTCAATGCTGTTCCACTTCGCATTTTTCATGCCTATTTCCTGTCCCTGATAAATGAAAGGAATTCCTCTGAGAAGAAGATTAACCGTACCAAGCATCTTCGTTCCCGCCGGTGTCTGGGCATAAGCCGGAAGAAATCTTGACACACCTCTCGGTTCGTCATGATTCTCTATAATATTTGCTTTAAATCCATACTTCTGTGTTTCCACCTGAGACTGGAAGATTGCTTTTCTCCATTTAGGAAATTCCATCTTCGGAGCATCATACCATCCATGTTCTCCATCACTGAGACAATGTGCACTAAAGTCAAATATTGTTGAGAAATGTCCGTTTTCTCCAATAAATTCCGGTAATTCATCCGCTTTCATATTGAAGACCTCTCCCACTGTAAATGCATCGTATTTTTGGAATGTATTTTTCTTTAAGTCTTCCAGAAGTTCTCCGACACCATCTACACTTTCAACCATTTTCCAGCAGCCGGCCATGCCATCTGCCCCATCCGGTTCAAAATCAGGAAATTTCAGATCTTTCTTGATATTAATGATCGCATCGATTCGAAAACCGGAAAGTCCCTTTTCCAGCCACCAGTTGATCATATCATAGAGTTTCTGTCTTAATTTCGGATTCTCCCAGTTCAGATCCGGCTGTTCCTTTGCGAACATATGAAAATAGTATTTATCAGTTCCCGGCACCGGTTCCCAGCAGCTTCCGCCAAAATAAGAACGATAATTACTCGGCGGATTTCCATTCTTTCCTTCTCGGAAATAGAAGTAATCCGCATATTCTCCTTCCGGATCCGCTAATGCTTTCTGAAACCATTCATGTTTGTCAGAACAATGATTAATTACCAGATCCATGATAATATGCATGTCTCGCTTTTTCGCTTCCGCCAGCAATTCATCAAATTCTTCCATCGTTCCAAATTCTTCTGCGATTGCATAATAATCTGCAATGTCATACCCCTGATCCACAAATGGTGATTTATAGATCGGTGATAACCATATAATATCAATTCCAAGCTTTTTTAAATAATCCAGTTTCGATATGATACCTCTCAAATCTCCGATTCCATCTCCATTTGTATCAAGAAAACTCTTCGGATATATCTGATATGCTACCTTGTCATGCCACCACTTTTTTTCCATATTATCAACCTCTTTCACATCATTTTATCTTTCACATAATATGGCGTCACGATCCCATAAGCTTTCGTATTGCCAGATCCCATCGCCTGTATTATACTGCTATTATATGATTATATTCGCATGAATTCTTGCATTATTTTTTCATTGTATAACACAATACTGCTATTTTAGGAGGGGACCCGTATGAACGTTCCACATTCACTCATATTAGAGCAAAAAGAAAATACAAAACATGGAGAAGTATTCTTTCCGATCCAAAAATATATTACAAAACTTAACTTAAATTCCCCGGTCATTATGACTCACTGGCACGAAGAAGCGGAACTCACTTTGATAACAAAAGGTTCCTGTATTTATCAAATTGATTTAGTTGACTATGAAGTAAATGAAGGTGATCTGTTATTCATTCCACCACTGCTTTTACATTCAATCCGCCTGAATAGAACTGATGATTTCTGCTCAGAAACCTATGTGTTTCATGTTAACTTTTTAGGGGGAAATGCAACAGATATATGCTCCACCCGTTATCTTACACCTATGATAAATCATGAATTGACCTTGCCTTATCATATTTCATCCACACACCCTGCACATCATTCTCTTCATGAATGCTTTATAAAAATGGCTTCACTCTATACGGAACAAACATTTGGATATGAAATTGCCCTGAAATCAGTCCTATTGCAGGCACTGTTTCTCCTACTTCAATATAGCACCACGGAGTCTGCAACTATTTCTGCTTCTTCAGATAAGCTGAAAAATGTACTCGATTATATCGATCTCCACTATGCCGAGCCTCTCACAATTTCTGAACTCGCAGAGCTTTGCTATTTCAGTGAATATCATTTTATGCGTTTTTTCAAAAAGCATATGAACATGACCTGCATCCAATATATTAATAATGTCCGGCTCGAAAAAGCAGTAGAATTATTTGAACATGGAGAATCATCCATCCTGGAAGTCTCACTCTCCGTTGGCTTTCATAATCTTTCTTATTTTCACAGAGCCTTTAAAGCCAAATATCACATGACACCATTATCTTTTATCAAAAGACTGAATTAATGTTTTGCTTTAAGAAAAGCAGCGGCCGAAACTTCCATTTTCAGCCGCTGCTTCTATAAATTCAATCTTCTATTTTTTCTTTCTTCGTCTCTTCTTGATTAACTTTCGAATCAATACTACCAACAGAATAATGATCAGAATAAGAACCAGAACGATACCAATGATCATCACTGAAAACTTATTCGGATTCTTCACGAGATCGATCACATTTCTGCTTTCATCTACAACTTTACGTCCATGTGTCGTCTCATAATACTCCGGCACATTTGAAATGCCGTTGCCATCTGTATCATCAAAAGACTTCATATATCTTGCGATCGCATCCCACGCTTTCAGCTCCTTATCGCCTTCCATGATTGCCTGATCTTCCAGATTCTCGATCGGATTACCATCCTTATCCTTCGGCTCGATCTTCAACAGACCATAAGACATTTCCATTACAGAGCCAAGCATCTGTCCGGTATAAAGATCCGTCACAACTCGGTATAACTGGTCATCCTGGATCTCGATTCGTTCTCCATCTTCTCTTGTCAGATAACAGTCTGTTACTTTATTCAAGATCATTCGATGCGGATTGAATGTGAAATTCAGCCCGCTGCAATATAATCTTGCAGTTGTCATAAAATCGGAAACCGAAGCGTCTACTTCTGCTGCCAGTTTCAATTCTTTACCAGTCAGATAAACATCAATCAGCGGATATCCTGCCAGTCCGTCTTTTCCTATTCCAAGTGAAAATGAATTATATACATCTTCTACAGTGATATTTCCTTTCGTATATGTGTCGCGCACACAGCCGCTTGGAACAACAGCTACATCCACCGGCGTTCCATTATAGTCTTCTGAATGCTCTACAGAATAGATATACGAATCAGACATAATATCTCCAAGATTCAGTTCTTCATGCTTCGTCTCCATTTCTCCGAGACTGTTGAATTCGACATCATTCTCGGCAAGAACTTCATCTCTTGTATATCCGAAATTCGTCAGGTAATTAGTATCTACTGTATCCATCAGCGCATCGATCCGCTCTTGTGTCGCCTGATCCGGCTCAATATCTTCAGATACCGGAATCAACTCGTAGGAAGTCATCTCCCAACGACCATCCTGTTTCTGTGTCATGGAAAGTGATCCAAGATTTCTTGCGTATTCTCCACAGGATACAATGTAGGTATTTCCGTGCTGAATAGGCTCTTTTAACTCGGTATGTGTATGTCCGCTGATGATCAGATCAAGATCCGGTACTTCCTTTGCAAGGATCTCATCTTCTGATTTTTTCTCGTCCTCCCAGGTTCCGCTGTGAGACACACAGGCAATCATATCTACCGTTTCATTCTTTTTGATCTCTTCTACCGTTTTCTTAACTGACTCAACCGGATCTTTAAATAATAATTCACAGGTTGGTGCACATTTCAGGGCATCTACTCCAAACACGCCCACTACGGCGATTTTTACATCACCTTTCTCAACAACCACATAATCCTTTACGCCATAGTTTTCAAATGCTGACTGGATCTGTTTTTGCCCTTCACTTAATCCGTTCATTTCCATGCTGTCCCAATCAACATTGCACACAACAAGACTCGGTAACGTCTCGCCGGAATCCTTCGCCGCTGTCAGCATGTCTGCCAGTCCCTTGGAACGATAATCAAATTCATGATTTCCAAAAGTTGACACATCACATCCGAGATATCCCAGCATCCTAAGTTCCGCTGCTTCGGTATCATAAACTGTCTGGATCAGCGTTCCCATTGAAAAATCACCGCCGTCCAGTATCAGTGTATCCGGATTCTCTTTCTTCTTCTCGTCAATCAGAGTCTTTAGCTTCGCAAATCCGCCGATTTCTTTCTGTTCTCCATCTACAATTGTTGAAAAGCTGTTTAAATGAGAGTGTGTGTCATGCGTAAACAATACATCTAACTGTTTGCTTTTTTCTGCCGCTTCTGCCGGAATATTCATTACAAATGGAAGAAGCATTGTAATGATCAGAAAGAGCGCCAGAATCTTTTTTCCTCTTTTCATAAAGTTCTTTTCTCCTCTCAAAACTCGTGGTCACTGGGCTGAAAGCCTCGAAACTACGGTATTTATTTCAGCGACTACATATAGTCGCTGTAGTTACTTATATTCTGTCAGTTCCTCATAATCAAGATCTTCAAATTAATTGCAATAATCTGCTCTTCGTCCACGCCATGCTGTTTTAGATAATCCTGATAAATCTCCAATAGTATTGATTTTCCACATCGTCTCACCTATGATAATGTAAAAAGCAATAATATTCAATAGTTTTTGCATCGCAATGTAAAAACTATATGAATTTTATTGTTTTTTGCATTCTATTAACTTTTATAGATTCTATTATTAGTTCTAAAATTTTATAATTTTATTACTAGACTAAGGCAAATCGATTTTATTTTCTCTTAATTGCATTCCTTTGCATTCAGTGTTAGAATTTATATTATTGCTCTAAGATTTTTTACTGCAAAAATAAACAGGGATAAAAGGATAAAGATACTATGTTTCAGATTTTTGTTGACTCGGCAGCCAATCTGCCGGCTGTAACTGCAAAACAATACGATATTCACGTGATTTCTTTCGTCAATCTTGTTGACGGCAAAGAGATTACCTGTTTTGACCCGGAGCTTTCACCAGAGGAAGAACGTCAGAAAGGAACCGAATACTATCAGGCCATGAGCAGGGGCTGCGAAATCAAAACCGGACTGATCAGCACTGCTGCCTTTGAGGAAGCATTTCGAAGCGCACTCGAAGCAGACCAGGATGTATTATATTTCTCACTGAGTAAAAATATCAGTGGTACTTACAATTCCGCAAGATTAGCTTCGGAAGAGCTGTTAGATGAATTCGGAGATAAACACAAGATTCGTCTGGTCGACTCTCTCAATGCCTCACTTGCCCAGGGAATCCTTGCCGTCTATGCAAGCGAGATGCGTGCCAAAGGAATGTCTGTGGATGAGGTCGCTGATACTCTGGAATATTATGTTGGAAAAATGAACGGAGTCTTCACTGTCGGGGATTTAAAATATCTTTCCCGCACCGGAAGAATCAAAGGAAGCGTTGCCACCATCGGAAATGTTCTTAAGATCAAACCAATCTTACGTGGAAACAAAGATGGCTATATCGTTTTTTACAAGAACTGTCGCGGACGAAAATCCGCACTGAACGAACTGGTCAATCTGGTCTGTGACAACATTGTAGAGCCAGAAAAGCAGATTCTCGGGATTGCACACGCAGATGCATATGAAGATTCGCTTTACATCATGGACAAGATCCAACAGAAAATCAAAGTGCGTGATTTTATAAATACTTCTTATGATTTCTGTACCGGAAGCCATGTCGGACCGGATACGATTGCACTTTTCTTTATTGGGAAGGACAGGGAACTTTCATAATATATAGATAATAAAAGAGGAACAAGCCCATTGGCAATACACGTGCCACCTGCTGTTCCTCTTCATTTATAAATCTGCCCGTTTTTTCAAAAACTTCTGAAATGCCTCATTGCCTAAAATCCAATGTGCAAATCAAGAAAAACAGGAAGAAAATATCCCTGTGGGTGCTTGCATACCGGACACAATGCAGGTGCTTCTTTTCCTTCGTGGATGTGACCGCAATTTGTACAGATCCATTTTTTGGTTCCATCCGTATTTTCGCACATATAAAACGTGTTATTCTCCAGGCTGTCTGCAATCTTACGGAATCTTTGGCTATGTGCTGCTTCTATCTCTGCAATCTGCTGAAATGTTGCTGCTACCTCAAAGAATCCTTCCTGTTTCGCTACATCTGCAAATGCCGGATACACAGCTTCCGCCTCTTCCTGCTCATTATGTTCTGACGCACGCAACAGCTGAACCAGAGTCTTCGTCTCATCTACCGGATAACTCCCATCAATAAAGATATTCGTTCCTGATGCTTCTTTTAGCAATTCATAGTATCTTCCCGCATGTGCCCGCTCCTGATCTGCTGTGTATAGGAAAATGTCTGCAACTGCAGGTTTCCCTTCTTTTCGTGCCTGCTCCGCCGCAAATGTATAACGGTTTCGCGCCTGTCCCTCTCCTGCGAACGCACGCATCAGATTTTGTTTTGTCTTGCTTTCTGAAAATAAAACAGCCATGTCATATACTTCCTTTCTTCAAATCTTCTACTCTTTTCTAAAAGCTAAATTCATCCAAATCAGTATATGTCATGACTGGTTTATTAATTCACCTGTCCCAAATATTCATAGAATTTTTGTAACTGTTCTTATTTAGTTAAATCCGATAAGTCTTCTCGCAACCGTATACGCAAGTGAAGACACTCTTCTTCCTGATCTTCCCGGAAGATTCATCGTCTGTCCAAGAATTCCATAACGGATCTTCATATAAGTCCTATAGTCTTTTTTCTTCAGATAAGCCCACAGTTCTTTCTTCTTCTCGAAATTCTCTTTCTTCTTAGAGCGAATGCATAAAATAGAAGAAACGGTCATCATGATTGCCAGATAATTCACCATATATTTTCTCAGCTTCTTGCTTCCGATCAGACGAAGCTCATACATGGAGATCATTTTCTTCGTTACGAAAAGCTGCTGGTCGATTCTGCTGATCATCACCTTCTCATTGACTGACTGATCCTCACGTCCGATGAAATATCTGTAAAGATCTACATTCATGTAATAAAGTGTACGTACATGTGGCAACGGATAATATACATAAATATTATCTACATAAAATGTATGCTTCGGTAATTCCAGCTGACAAAGCTTAAGCATCTCTGTACGGTAAATTACAGAATGCATCAAGATATACTGATCCAGACGGAAATGTCCGATATCCTCCCATTTAAAAATCTGATTCTCCGGAAGAACGTTATCGTAACGAATGACTTTCTTATGCGTCATGCCAACCTTCTCATATACATAGTTCGCAATGACCATATCTACTTCAGACTCATCTTTTACAAATCCTTTGATCGTATCAAGGACCTTCAGCAATGCTTCCTCGTCTACCCAGTCATCACTGTCTACAACCTTAAAATACTTTCCTGTCGCATGCTCCAGTCCACAGTTCACTGCATCTCCGTGTCCACCGTTCGGTTTCGCAACTGCTTTTACGATCGTCGGATATTTTTCCTGATATCGCTCTGCGATTTCCTGAGTTCCGTCTTTTGAACCGTCATTCACTACAATGATCTCAACATCCTCGCCCCCAACAAGAATAGAATTGATTGCCTTTTCCATATATGCCTCTGAGTTATAACATGGAATTGCAAATGAAATATATTTCATGGTTTTTCCTCCATTTTAAAATGCCGCCTACGGCGTCGCTTCCTTTTCTTTTACGTTTGACTATCTCATGAACCCGCGCTAACCGCGCTCTACCGCCTGTTACACAGGCTGTTCATTCGATAATGGCGTAAGAAAAGTAAATGCCGCCTACGGCGTCGCTTCCTTTTCTTTTACGTTTGACTATCTCATGAAC
>NZ_JAJCME010000159.1:0-240 GCF_020560115.1 Mediterraneibacter sp. 210702-DFI.5.30 | reverse complement strand
ATAAAACTGTTACGCGCTCATTTATGACGATTTCGGTTTCGCCTTCCAATGATGAGGACCAAAAAGAGCTGCATCTGAAACCTACCGAGCCAGTCGGTATTATGGAAGGTGTTTTTTTCCTGGATGATGGAACGCCATTTGAAGTCTCAAACATGCGCGTGCATTATCAATACATGAAATACAATACGTTTGTCAATCTAAACCAGGATTAGGGGGATCAATTTGATTAAGGCAATTGCC
>NZ_JAJCME010000158.1:0-241 GCF_020560115.1 Mediterraneibacter sp. 210702-DFI.5.30 | reverse complement strand
GTACGCTCTCTGATGGCAGGTTTTTATTCACTGATTTGTTTCGCCGGTACCGGCTTTCCACATTGTTTACTGGCACAAAAGCGTTTTACGCCCTGCGCCGTTTTCTTTTCGATAAGCAGCGGGTAATGGCACTCGGGACACTCCCCCGCTACCGGTGTGAAGTTAATAACATACTGGCATTCCGGATAGCGATCGCAGGAATGAAAGTTTTTGCCATAACGTGAGCGGCGTTGAACCAGTT
>NZ_JAJCME010000157.1:0-241 GCF_020560115.1 Mediterraneibacter sp. 210702-DFI.5.30 | reverse complement strand
CAATGCTGACGCGGTGCTGCAAAGCCTCGGCCTGCACCTGCCAGCCGAAACCGACAGCGTTACCCGCGCCGGCGAACTGATCGCCGTTCGCGCCTCAGAAGGCCGCGCAGAACTGTGGGCCCCTGTCGAACAGACCGAAAGCCTGGTTCAGCACCTCAAGGCACAGCTGCCCGAGGCTGAGCTTAACCAATGGCTGCTGGGCCAGGTTCGCGCCGGCATTGGCCAGGTCATGGCGCAGACC
>NZ_JAJCME010000156.1:0-241 GCF_020560115.1 Mediterraneibacter sp. 210702-DFI.5.30 | reverse complement strand
GCCATATTGGGCGTGCTTATTTTTATTGCAGTTTTGATGGCAGGGCCTTGGCTTCTGGGCGTGCTACTTATAATTGCTGCCACGTATGGGGTTTGGCTGGTTGCTTGCGCGGCCCTGAGTGTCTGTATCCTTCTTGCAGTACTTGCATGGATGTTGCTTTCCGGTCAGACCGAATCAAGCAGGGCTCGTCGGATTGCGAAGATCGCTGAAAGATCTAACAAGAACTACCGCGAAAAAATTA
>NZ_JAJCME010000155.1:0-241 GCF_020560115.1 Mediterraneibacter sp. 210702-DFI.5.30 | reverse complement strand
AACCATTCATTTTTTCTTTGAGCGGTTCAAGCATAAGTTTGAAACCACGTGTGACCTCTTCATACGAGTCCCATTTTAAAGCTTTTAATTTCTTTTCTAGCATTTTATCTCTTTTCTGATGAAAATATCCCAAGACTTCGCAAGGGATAGATGTGCTCTTATTGAACAGGCTTATTTTTTCCAAAAACTTCAATTTGGGTCAAGGCAGGGAAGGGCGAATCATCCTGTACCTTGTTTAAAT
>NZ_JAJCME010000154.1:0-241 GCF_020560115.1 Mediterraneibacter sp. 210702-DFI.5.30 | reverse complement strand
AATAGATCGGCAGTGCCAATGATGCACCGATGTTGATGAACTGCAGACTGAAATAGGTCCATTCCGAAAGCCGTACGGACGATTGCGCAAAGACGCCCAGATCAAACAACCGTGTTTTACCGTGCTGATTTAACCAGACAAAACCGCCAAATAGAATCAAGCCCAGCAATAAGAGCAGCCAGCATGAACTCGTCCAGCCTGATTTGCCAAACCTAGCAACACCGGTGACGAGGCTGAACAG
>NZ_JAJCME010000153.1:0-241 GCF_020560115.1 Mediterraneibacter sp. 210702-DFI.5.30 | reverse complement strand
GCTGTTTGATCAGACTTTCCTTAGTGTGATGACGATAAGGGCTTAGATCCTGTTTGCCATTATGAATAATGTCATAGGCATAAATGGCACCGATCTCCCAATCCGCTGTTGCAACTGTTTGGAAATCAGCATGGATGTTTTTCATCGCTTGGGCTTGCGCACCGATTCCACTAAACGTTTCAATCAGTTTTAAAATGTTTTTTCTTCTCCTTTCTGGTTGTCCTTGACCAGCTCCATGTAA
>NZ_JAJCME010000152.1:0-241 GCF_020560115.1 Mediterraneibacter sp. 210702-DFI.5.30 | reverse complement strand
AGTAATTCTGATATTTCTAACAACGGTCGAGGCAGAAAAAGGCTGTCGCGACCGTTGTTTTATAAAAAAATCATTTTAATGGGACTTGTTGGTCAACTGTGATTATAATAAAAGTTGTTATTTTTTAATTTGGGGGGAAATCTATGCGGTCCAAGCAATACGTGACAGGAATTGATGGCGTCCGAACGTTGGCCGTGCTTGGCGTGATCATCTATCACCTGTTGCCGACAACGTTGCCAGG
>NZ_JAJCME010000151.1:0-242 GCF_020560115.1 Mediterraneibacter sp. 210702-DFI.5.30 | reverse complement strand
AGACTAGCATGTTCCCAACGAATACACCGCTAATTGGAATCAAAATAAAATTGATTGCTGTCATAATGACTAAGACTGGTGCCAAACTTCCAATCAGAAATTCCACTTTATTAACAGATGAACTCAACAAAACACGTAACGTCTGCTTTTCTTTTTCTTCTGCTAAAGGCATACTAGCCGCCATAATGCCCGTCATTGTCACATTAAATATAACGCCTATCTGTAAAATATACCCTGTAACA
>NZ_JAJCME010000150.1:0-243 GCF_020560115.1 Mediterraneibacter sp. 210702-DFI.5.30 | reverse complement strand
AGACGGCCACGGTATTTACAGGCGATGCTGACGGCGAAATGTGGAACGCCGCGCAGGAAGTTGGTGGTGCCATCCAGTGGGTCGATGATCCACAGGTAGTCTTCACCTTCACCGCTGCCTGGGTGCATGCCGGTTTCTTCACCGAGGATGCCGTGCGTCGGGTAAGCCTTGCGCAGGGCGTCGATGATTTTCTGTTCAGCAGCACGATCGACTTCAGAGACGTAATCCTTGGCGTCTTTTTCG
>NZ_JAJCME010000015.1:0-60354 GCF_020560115.1 Mediterraneibacter sp. 210702-DFI.5.30 | reverse complement strand
GCTCAATCATTATCATAGAAGATTTTTATTTACAGACTTTTCTTCATAGTCTCTAATTCTCTGATTCCCAATTCAAATACACTTTCTTTTTCTTTGACATAAGGATTCAACGTAATTCCCTTTAAGCTATCCCTTTTAAATTTATAATCCACATAAGGTATTAAAATATTTTCACGTTTAAATTGGCCTTTTTTTAGAATTCCATCTTGTCCAGTAGTTTCTTCCAATAATAATTCTTCTGGTATTTTCAATATAACCCTATACTCATTTTCACATGAAAAAGAATCATTTTTGAAAAAACATCTCATATTATTAATCGCCTCTTTGAATGCCCATTGAATATGACTCTGGTATTTTTCAATGGTACCTTCTTGTAAATATACTTCATATAAATTATCTAGAAGAGCTTTAATACACTTTTGTTTATCCATTCTTTGATATAAACTATTCCCCGCAAATATTACAAATAATGAATTCCTCCTCTTTGCATAATTCTTTCTTTTACTTCTTCCGCAGAATCAAATCCTTCTGCTGCCAAGCTTTCTGTTGCCTCATTTAACGCATCCTGGACGCCTTCTCTCATTTCGTCAATTCTCTGCATTGCAAACTTTTTACCCAACCCGATAGCTACCGCTTCATCCTCAAAAGATTCTTTTGTAATTTTTCGTATATCATAAATCCCACCAATTCCTAAAGACATATTTTCTGTGCTACTCTCATAAATCATTGTGCTGACCATGTCATATGCCGGCGCAAGACGAATGTCATTCAAATTTTCTGCATAAAGCAACGATACATTTTTTATATGATTATCTGTATTTCCAATTAGATAATTAAAGATACAAATATCCCACAATTTTTTCTGATCTTCTAATGGATTTGAAGAACATTTTCTAATCACTTCAAACATTTTCTTGTGAATCCTTCCGGCAAAAGACCTTCAAAAAAATATCTTGTCCTTTTTTCATCAAAGGTTTTCTCTTCTAAAGGTAAGCTAATAGAAATTGGTTTTCCATTCTTTTCTATGTAACTATCATCATAAGAAAAACAAGCATCTACTGAAGAATCCCCAACAATCTTACCTACATATTCCTGTTTTCCGTTTTTCTCAATATAAACAGATAATATTCTACTCATCTGATCCCCTCTTTTCTATTTTTATATCCATTCCTAACAGTTGAATTAACTGTAAAGCTTTTCCAATCTCTGCCGTCTTCTTCCCTCTTTCTAAGTCAGAAATAAAACTGATACTGAATCCAGTAAATTCTGCCAAATCACTCTGCGTATAACCTAATTCTTTTCTTCTTGCCCTTATAGTTGCTCCTAATGTTATCGAATCTATAATTTTCATATTGTCTCCATAAAATTAGCCGTTCGGCTTTATTTTGTTTTCAATTTGATTTTTTAAGCCGTTCGGCTTTATTCCTGTGATTTATATATAAAATAAGCCGTTCGGCTTTGTCAACAATAAAATAATCTTCCCACGTACGAAAAAGCACCTACAAGGTGCTTTTTAATGTGATGTCAAAGTCCTTCCTTTCGGTAAGCGTTTAGGAAGTTGTTCGCAAATTTTAATATCTTGAAATATGTACATCACACCCCTCCCAAGCTAACTGGCTCATGAATTTCTATCCCCTCTTCCAACGCAGCTTCAAGCCACGCCTTTTTTGCATCCTGTGCATTTTCTACTGCACTTTCTATTGTTTCGCCACAAGTAATACAGCCTGGCAAATCTGGATAAAAAACTACAAATCCTCCCTCTTCTTTGTCTTCTACAATTTCCATACGGTAGGACATTGCCATGTAATCGTTCAAGGTTTTCATTCATCTTCTCCTCGCGTTACTAAAACATATCTCCAAACATTTCTCCCTCTATATTACTTATTTGTTCAATTGGGATAACTGTCTTATCTTCCATAACAACTGTATGTTCATATTCATCAATCTTTTTTACACAACCAGAGCAGGAAATATATGCTCCCCCGGCTTTTTTATTATCCGGTACAAAATATGTGATTCTAATCCTTTGTTGTGTACCAATGGTTTCTGCAATCAGGTTCAGCTTTACATTTATTTCTGCTATAACTTCATCACTCAACATCAATTTTTCATCTGTTCGCCTTGCAGTTTCCTTAATGGCTGCTTCGTGTCCGGTAAGTGCCGCAAAAGGTGAAAACTGTGCTGCCCTGTCAGAAAGGGGCATACGAGGATGTTTCGTTGAAGTTGGATTCGGCAGATTTATAATATCATCATAGCTGTGATTGTCTTGATTCTTCATAATCTTCCTCCGTTTACAATGGCATAGGTGTCCGTATTTATTTTTCTATGCCTTATGTCCACCTATCTGTTCGTTACGGTCTTTGGCTGTTGCTCCCTCCTGAAGGTTCATTCCTTTCAAAATGGCATTCTTCCCGAATTTCTTTTTTATTGTAAGCATTGTCTGTTGCATACGTCTTTCACGTTCTAAAACCACTTCTTCTTCAGCTCGCTCCTGTTCTTTTGCTTTATAATCCGTAAAAAGATCAAGCTGCTCATACTTTTCTTCTTTCTTTGATATGCTCTCGTCTACAAGTCTGTTCGCTGTAATATTAATTCTTCTGATAAGCAGATTTTTATCCACAATTCTGTCATACAGCTCCATCACAGCATCTGTAATCAGCATTGTTGACGATGTCTGCCTTTTCAGATTCGTTGTTCCGTGAGCATGTTTTGGAACTTTTCTTCCATATCTGTCAATCGTAACATCACCATTATATTTCCCGCTCCTATTTGGGTCTGTCAGATTTTCTATATCATAACCTACAGTCAATACAACCTGATCGGTAACAAGTCCCTTATCAACTAGATCCAAAACCATAAGATCGGTCATCTCTTTTACAGCCAGCTTCGCCTTATCAAAATCATACGGGCAGTGAAGTACTTGTCCGGAGCTTACACTGTTAGTTTCCGGCTTGTACGCCTTGACATGCTCCAAAGTACAAGGCTCGTATCCCCAGGCATGATCTATCAACAATTCTGCATTGATTCCAAACAGCTTATAAAGAAGTTCTTCGTTATACAGTTCATTTGATTTTCCAATAGAACACCTTGCAATATCTCCCATCGTAAAAAGTCCGTGTTCTTCCAGCTTCTTTGCATAACCTTTGCCTACTCTCCAAAAGTCTGTAATCGGTCTGTGACTCCATAATTGTCTGCGGTATGACATTTCATCCAGTTCGGCAATCCGCACACCATTCTCATCTGGCTCAACATGCTTTGCCACAATATCCATCGCAATCTTACACAAATACATATTCGTGCCGATTCCGGCTGTTGCTGTAATTCCTGTTGTTTTCAAAACATCCTGTATCATCGTCATGGCAAGTTCCCTTGCAGTCATCTGATAGGTGTTTAGATAATCTGTTGCATCTATGAATACTTCATCAATCGAGTAAGGGAAAATATCTTCCGGAGCAATATATTTCAGATATACACTGTAAATTTTTGTGCTATACTCCAGGTAATATGCCATACGAGGTGGTGCAACGATATAATCAATCTCTAACGCCGGATTCGTATTTAATTCTGTACTGTCATCGGATGAACCAGTAAATGATCGATTCGGTGCTTTCCACCTGCGGCTGTTATTAACTTCTTTTACCTTTTGCACGACTTCAAACAAACGCGGTCTGCCGGGTATCCCATAGCTTTTTAATGACGGAGATACCGCAAGACATATTGTTTTCTCCGTCCTGCTTTTATCAGCCACCACAAGATTTGTTGTTAAAGGATCACGATTTCGCTCTTTACATTCCACAGAAGCATAGAATGATTTGAGGTCGATTGCGATATAGGTCTTTTGCTTTGCCATCATTCTACGCCCCCTTTTTAAATTCCTTTAAGTAAATTATGCTATAGTATAATCAATTTAACAGAAAAAAGTCAACCGTATATAATATTTCTTTAACCTGAATTATTCATGGAACAATATCTGAACTAATAACTGTGCCATGAATAATTCAGGTCAATTACTCTTTTTATCTTTTTCAGAACTTTTTGGGACTATTTATTTCCTCGCGACCAATCTGCGACCAGTTCGCGACAGATTTCGCGGCAAGTCACTTCGTCTTTACAATTCATAGCGATTTCTGGTTCAATGGTCAGAAACCGCATATTTGCGCACAAAAAAATCACCGTCCCCACAGCTCCCATGTCTGTAAAAACAGTGATTGTTAGTGCGCGATCAGGGGTTCGAACCCTGGACACCCTGATTAAGAGTCAGGTGCTCTACCAACTGAGCTAATCGCGCATTCTTTTGTTTTTGTGTCTCGTGTTCCTCAACACAAATAGTATTATATATCAGTTGTTGCCAGAATGCAACCCCTTTTTTCAAATTTTTTCATTTTTTTCAAAATTATTAATTTCATATACAATTTAGACGATATCAGCAACGTTTCTTCTTTCCCGTGTCTTTGTTGCAATATCCCCTATTTAAAATTCGATACACCTCCTCGAAGGATCTGCAAATGCAGACAATCCTTCGATTCAGTCTCTGATGGCAATAACACAACTCACGGATCCCAGCTTTCCAACATTTTCCCCGTCTCATCCTGTTCTCCTGTGAATTCTACTCTTTCTATATAATATATGATGCTTATTTTCTCTGTGCAATCAGTTTATTGATTGGATTTCCCTTTTCTGAGAATTTCTGCTCATATTCTGTCATAATATTCCCCTTATTCATCTCTTCCTGATGATGTAGGTCGTAAGTATAAGCAAGCAGTTCCCATCCAGCTTCTTTCACCTGCTCCAGAGAAAAGTTGAAAAGTTCAGTATTATCTGTCTTAAATTCTACTCTTCCATTTTCCACAAGAACCTTCTCATATCTTGCAAGGAATTCTGTTGATGTTAATCTACGTTTCGCATGTCTAGCCTTTGGCCACGGATCTGAGAAGTTCAAGAAGATCTTATCCACCTCTGCCGGTGCAAACACTGCTTCAATCTCTCTTGCATCCATGCAGATAAAACGGATATTCTCAAGATTTTCAAATTCCTCTGTATCATATTTTTCAAGTGCACGAAGCAGTACGCTGGAATAACGTTCAATTCCAATAAAATTGATCTCCGGGTGAGCCTTAGCCATATTCAAAATAAACTGGCCCTTTCCCATTCCGATTTCAATCTGAATTGGTTTCTCATTTCCAAAGACCTGAGCCCACTGTCCTCTCTGCTCCTCTGGTTTCTTGATCACAGCACGATGTGCATCGATCACGCCATCTGCTCTTGGTATATTTCTTAATCTCATCTGCTATTTTTCTCCTGTTCT
The DNA here is from genome assembly GCF_020560115.1 of Mediterraneibacter sp. 210702-DFI.5.30. Lineage (NCBI taxonomy): Bacteria > Bacillati > Bacillota > Clostridia > Lachnospirales > Lachnospiraceae > Mediterraneibacter > Mediterraneibacter sp. 210702-DFI.5.30. The sequence continues at coordinate 55,049 of NZ_JAJCME010000015.1, read as the reverse complement.
TCACCACAGCATTACTGCGTACTTTCTATATATAAGGTAAAACCTTCTTTGATATCTGCGGATTATTTCAGGTCTTATCATAACATGATTTTTCTCATCTCACAACTAATTACTGTCCACACAAGAAAGCCATTTTGAAGAATACTAATGACATTCTCAGACTCACAGTCTCTATCTCCAATACCTTTGGATATTTAACATAAATTATCTTTTCAGATTGCTTGTAATTTTCTCCAAAAGGTGTATTATAAAAGATATTATGAATTTCTAACAAAAAGGAGGCTGGTTATGGACTCTATTATAAACAAATTGACAGAGATTGAATCCGCCGCATCTGCAATCGTGCAACATGCAGAAGCCGAAAAGTCCGCATTAGATGAAAAATTTGACAAAAAGCGGATGGATTTCGACAAAGAGCTTGAAGCCGATACGCAGCGGCAGATTCAAGAAATTCGTGACAAACTGGAAGCGGAGACCTCACGGATCTTATCCGGGCAAAGTCAGGAGAGTCAGGATGAACTTAATGCCCTGCAGAAGGAATACGATGAAAAGCATTCTGATTATGCTCATGAGATTCTCCGACGGATCACTGAGGTGTAGCCTATGGGAAATCTACTGGAATACAGTGGTATTGTAACGAAAACCCGGGCAATGGAAGCCAAACTCCTTACCCCGGCACAGTTTGAGGAAATTGCTTCTCTACATAATGTTCCCGAGGTAGTTGAATATCTGAAGAAAGAAACTGCTTACGCAGATATTTTAGAAGAACTGGCCCCCGAACAGCTTCACAGAGGAAGTATTGAGAAGATTCTGACTCGTTCACTTTACCGCGACTACGCAAAGCTTTACCGCTTTTGTGGACAGAAACAGCGTAAGCTTATGAAGCTACGTCTGAAATCTTATGAAGTTGAGCTGATCAATTATTGTTTGAGGATTGTGATCAACCATTATCAGAAACCTTTTGATCTTGATTACAAGCGTCCTTTCTTCGACCGGTATTCACAGATATCGATCGAGAAACTGATCACCTCACGCACCACCGATGAACTGATCGAGACATTAAAGGATACAGAATATTATGAACCTTTAAAGAAATTAAAGGATTCTCCTTCTGTCACCCTATATGACTACGATCTGGCATTGAATCTTTATTATTTTACTACCCTTTGGAAAGCACGGAAAAAGGTGTTTAAAAAGGAAGATAAGGAATTATATCAGCGAGACTGCGGCACTCAGATTGATCTGCTCAATATGCAGTGGATCTACAGAGCCAAGAAATATTTTAATATGAAACCTGCTGACATTTATCAGCTGATTCTTCCGATCCACTATCGTCTGTCTACTGACTTGATCAAAGGAATGGTCGAGGCAACGACATTGGAAGAACTGCAGACACTCTGCAATCAGACTCCTTATGCCCGCCGCTATGAATCCACTGAGCAGCTTACCATGGAGCAGATGTATTCAGAATGTCTCCATCATCTGTACACCATTGACAGAAGACGGAATCCTTACTCCATCGCCGCTGTCAACACTTACCTCTTCTTAAAAGAAGAAGAAATCAAAAAGCTGACTACCGCTCTGGAATGCATCCGTTACGGACTTACACCAGGCGAAACGTTAGCGTACGTTGGAGGTAGAACCCAATGATTGTTAAAATGAAATTTATCAACATTTCCGGTCCGCGGGATGATATCGACCGTGTCACAGACTTGTATCTCTCACGTTATGAGATCCAGCTGGAGTCCGCACTGTCCGAGCTTAAGACAGTCGATAATCTTCGCCCGTTCGTAGAGCTTAATCCGTACCGGGATGTACTTGCCCAGGCAACCCAGTTCGTCGGCTATCTTCCGAATGTAGATGATGTTACACCGGATGATTCTTTAGGTCTTGACGACATGTTTGAAGTTGTTCGCAAAGCCTGCGAGGATTATGAAGGTCTGCAGGCAAAGAAAGAGAAAAAGAAAGCTAAGATTGAAGAGCTCCGTGCCAAACAGCAACTGCTCTCCCCATTCCGCCCCCTCGACTGTGATCTTCACAAGGTACTCGGATATCGATATATTACATATCGTTTCGGACGGATCGCGCTGGAATCTTATCACAAGATGAATAAATATCTGATGGATGATTTGAGTGCAATCTTCGTTGAAGGTGAACGCGATGAAAGCTTCGTATACGGCGCTTACTTCGTTTCTCCGGGAGAAGCACAAAAGGTAGATGCTGTTTTCCGTTCTCTTCATTTTGAACGCATCGAGCTGAAAGATGAATTTGAAGGGACTCCGTCTTTCGCTTACCAGTCACTGGAACGCGACATTGCAAGGATCAATCTGGAGATCCAGGATCTAGATAAAGAAGCCGGAGAGATGCTTTCTGACAGAGCTCCACAGCTCATTGCAGCGAAAAACCGTCTGGAGGAACTCTCCAAGAACTTTGACATCCGTAAGATGGCTGCCCGGATGAAAGACAGCCAGGATGATTCTTATATCCTCTGCGGATGGATGGCAGAAGATGATGTAGAGAAGTTTTTGGAAGAGATCAAAGATGATGATAAAGTCTTTGTCGTTGTCGAAGACGACCATGATGCATACTTCGGAGAACCGCCGACAAAGCTGGAAAATCCGAAGCTATTCAAACCATTTGAGATGTACATTCAGATGTATGGTCTTCCGGCTCACAATGAGATGGATCCAACCATTTTCGTAGCGATCACATACTCCTTTATTTTCGGAGTTATGTTCGGAGATGTCGGACAGGGGCTTTTGCTTTTAATCGGTGGAGCCTTGATCTATCACTTTAAGAAAGCTCCACTTGCCGGAATTATCGCAACTGCCGGTGTATTTTCCACAATCTTCGGATTTATGTTCGGAAGTATTTTCGGATTTGAAGACATCATTGAACCATTGTGGATACGACCAATCGACCATATGACTACACTGCCGTTCCTCGGCAAACTGAACACAGTGTTTATCGTTGCTGTCGCATTTGGTATGTTCCTGATCATCGTAGCAATGATCCTACATATTATCAATGCCGCAAGAAGCAAAGATATCGAAAGTACCTGGTTTGATCCAAACGGTGTGGCAGGACTTATTTTCTACATTGCCGTTGTAGTAACCATCGTTCTCTTTATGACAGGCAATCCGCTTCCAGGTGGTATTGTCATGGGTATCATGTTTGGTGTCCCGCTGCTTCTCATTTTCCTGAAAGAGCCTCTGACCCGCATGATTGAGAAACGTGCCGACAAGATGGAAACAGGCCCTGGAATGTACATCGTACAAGGCTTTTTCGAGATGTTTGAGACATTGCTCAGTTATTTCTCAAACACTATTTCCTTTATCCGTATCGGTGCATTTGCTGTCAGCCATGCCGCTATCATGGAAGTAGTACTTCAGCTGGCCGGCGCTGAAAGCGGAAATCCGAACTGGTTCGGAGTAATCTTCGGCAACCTGTTCGTATGCGGATTCGAAGGACTGATCGTAGGTATTCAGGTACTTCGTCTGGAATATTATGAGATGTTCAGCCGTTTCTACAAAGGAAGCGGACGTGCATTCGATCCATATACTAAAAAGAAAACAAAGTAACTGTTGGATCATAAATTTATGACAGCTATAAAATGTATAGAAATCAGGAGGATTCCACTATGAGTTTAGCAACAAAAATCATCTTTATCGCAGCACTTGTTTTAAGTATCATCATCCCATTCGGATATTATCTGATCGGTGAAAAGAACAAAAAACGCTACAAACGTACAATCGGTGTCAACGCATTTTTCTTCTTCGGCGCATTTGCCATTGCATCTATCATGATGCTTGCAGGTCCGGCAAATGTACAGGCTGCTGAAGCTGCCGCATCTTCCGGTGCTACAATCGCAACAGGAATGGGATATCTTGCAGCCGCACTTGTTACAGGTCTTTCCTGTATCGGCGGTGGTATCGCTGTTGCAAGTGCAGCCAGCGCAGCACTTGGAGCAATCAGCGAGGATTCCAGCGTTCTTGGTAAATCCTTGATCTTCGTAGGACTTGCCGAAGGTGTTTGTCTGTACGGACTGATCATCTCTTTCATGATCTTAGGAAATCTCTAATTTCTGATTTTCAACAGAAAGGAGCCGCCTATGAAAATGTATCTGATCAGTGACAATGTCGACACTTACACCGGAATGCGTCTTGCCGGTGTAGACGGAGTTGTCGTCCACGAACGGGATGAGCTGAAACAGGCTTTGGAAAAAGTGCTTTCCGATCCGACTGTCGGCATTGTTCTTCTGACTGAGAAGTTCGGTCAGGAATTTCCTGACATTATCGACACTTTCCGACTGGAGCGAAAGATGCCGTTATTGATCGAAATTCCTGACCGCCACGGAACCGGTCGTCAGAAAGACTTTATCACCTCATATATCACTGAGGCGATCGGACTGAAATTATAAACGCAATTATATTACGAACTAAAGGAGGGATTCCTCTTGACTCTGGAAGAAAAAATCGCACACCTGCAAACCACATCCATGGAGCAGGCCCGCTTAGAGGGAAATGTCATCATTGACACCCATCAGGCTGCCCTGGAGAAGGTTTTCGAAGATCATAAGGCAGAAGCCACAAGACAGTCAGAAACTCGCATCAAGGCGGAAGCTGCCAATGCGAAGCTCTCACTGAATCAGGCGCTCGCCAAGTCCCAGCTGGAGATCAAACGTCGTCAAAGCAAGGTTCAGCAAGAATTGAAAGACAAGATCTTCGAGGAAGCAGACGCATTAATCGATGAATTTATGAAGACGGAAGCTTATGATGATTTTCTTATCAAATGCATCCGCAAAGCGGTGGCTTTTGCCGGAAATGATGAGCTTACGATCTATATTAACCCAACTGATGAAAAAAAACGTTCTGATCTGGAAGGTGCTACAAGAGTTCATCTGACGATCAGCGCCGAAGATTTCCGGGGCGGTGTCCGTGCTGTCATCCGTTCCCGCAACATTTTGATCGATAATTCCTTCAGCACACAGCTGAAAGAACAGTATGACAAATTTGTATTTTTAGGAGGTGACGGCATTGCTTAAGACAGCGAAAATTTACGGCATCAATGGTCCCGTCATTTATCTGAAAGGCAACACAGGATTCCGTATGTCCGAGATGGTCTATGTCGGCGAACAGAAGTTAGTCGGAGAAGTCATTGCACTGGATAAAGATATGACAACCGTTCAGGTTTATGAGGAAACAACGGGGCTTCGCCCGGGCGAAGAAGTTATTGCCAGCGGAAGTCCGGTATCCGTAACACTTGCACCCGGTATCCTGAACAACATTTTTGATGGTATCGAACGTCCACTGGAAGATATCGCAGAATCCTCCGGCGGCGCATTTATCACACGCGGTGTCAGTGTCGATTCTCTGGACCGTACAAAGAAATGGAAAACACACATCACTGTAAAGCAGGGAGATTATCTCCATGCAGGTGATATTATCGCAGAAGTTCCTGAAACACATGCGATCACTCATAAATGTATGGTTCCTCCTGAAGTAGAGGGAACTGTTCTTGTGACTGTTGCAGACGGTGAATACACAATTGACGAACCTTTGGTTCGCCTGGAACTTCCTAACGGACAGGAGAAAGAACTGACAATGACTCAGCATTGGCCGATCCGTACTCCGCGACCGACTCATCACCGTTTCCCGGCATCTGTTCCGCTTGTTACCGGACAACGTATCATCGATACCATGTTCCCGATTGCAAAGGGCGGTACCGCTGCCATCCCTGGAGGATTCGGAACCGGAAAGACCATGACACAGCATCAGATTGCGAAATGGGCCGATGCAGATATCATCATCTATATCGGATGCGGTGAGCGTGGAAATGAGATGACACAGGTTTTGGAAGAGTTCAGCGAACTGACCGATCCTCGTACCGGCAAACCTCTGATGGACCGTACTACACTGATTGCCAATACTTCCAACATGCCTGTTGCTGCCCGTGAAGCCAGCATTTACACCGGACTCACTCTGGCAGAATATTACCGTGACATGGGCTACGATGTAGCGATCATGGCCGACTCCACTTCCCGTTGGGCTGAGGCTCTTCGAGAACTTTCCGGACGTCTGGAAGAGATGCCTGCCGAGGAAGGTTTCCCGGCTTATCTTGCGTCCCGTCTGTCTGCGTTCTACGAGCGCGCCGGAATGATGCATAACTTAAACGGAACAGACGGTTCTGTCACGATCATCGGTGCTGTCTCCCCACAAGGTGGTGACTTCTCCGAGCCGGTTACACAGAACACCAAACGATTCGTCCGCTGCTTCTGGGGACTGGATAAGAGCCTTGCCTATGCAAGACATTTCCCGGCCATCCACTGGCTGACAAGTTACAGTGAGTATCTGAACGACTTAAGTCACTGGTATCAGGACAATGTATCTCCGAAATTCGTTGATTACCGCAACCGTCTGATGGCACTTTTGAATCAGGAAAGCAGTCTTCTTGAGATTGTAAAACTGATCGGAAGCGACGTACTCCCGGATGATCAGAAACTTGTCCTTGAGATTGCCCGTGTGATTCGTCTTGGTTTCCTGCAGCAAAATGCATTCCACCCGGATGACACCTGCGTTTCTATGGAAAAACAGTTCTTGATGATGGATACGATCCTGTACCTTTACAAGCAGGCACGTACCCTTGTCACAATGGGACATCCGATGTCCGTATTAAAATCTGAGAATATTTTCGATCGTGTCATTGCGATCAAATATGATGTTCCAAATAACCGCCCGGAAATGTTTGCACAGTATCACAGAGATATTGACGCTTTCTATCAGCACGTACTTGAGAAAAATGCATAAGGAGGGACCACTATCATGTCAATTGAATATCTTGGCTTAAGCAGTATCAACGGCCCTCTGATCGTGTTAGAGGGCGTACAGGACGCCTTTTACGATGAGATCGTAGAATTTGTCGTAGACGGCACAGAACGCAAAATAGGACGTATTGTAGAGATTTACGAAGACAAGGCAGTAATCCAGGTCTTCGAAGGTTCTGAAAATATGTCCCTGAAAAATACACATACGAAACTGACCGGACACCCGATGGAGATTGCACTCTCCCCGGATATCCTTGGCCGTACCTTCAACGGTATCGGACAGCCGATCGATGACCTCGGGCCGCTTGTCTCCACTTTAAAAAGAGATGTGAACGGACTTCCGCTCAACCCGGTCCGCAGAGAATACCCAAGAAACTATATCCACACCGGAATTTCCGCGATCGACGGACTGACAACTCTGATTCGTGGACAGAAGCTTCCGATTTTCTCCGGAAATGGACTTCCGCACGATCAGCTTGCTGCACAGATTGTAAAACAGGCTTCTCTTGGAAGCGATTCTGATGAAAAATTTGCAATCGTATTCGCTGCTATGGGTGTCAAACATGACGTTGCTGATTTCTTCCGTAACACATTTGAAGAAAGCGGTGTTGCCGATCATGTAGCAATGTTTTTGAATCTGGCAAATGACCCGGTTGTAGAACGTCTGATCACGCCAAAGGTTGCACTGACAGCTGCGGAGTATCTGGCATTTGAACAAAATATGCATATCCTCGTTATCCTTACCGATATGACTTCTTTCGCAGAAGCCATGCGTGAGGTCTCTTCCTCAAAAGGAGAAATTCCTAGCCGTAAAGGATTCCCGGGATATCTGTATAGTGAACTGGCAACCATCTACGAACGTGCCGGTATTGTACAAGGCGTAAACGGATCTGTAACACAGCTTCCGATCTTGACTATGCCAAACGACGATATCACGCATCCGATTCCTGACCTAACGGGATATATCACCGAGGGACAGATTGTACTTGACCGCCCGCTCCATGGGCAGTCAATCTATCCTCCGATCAATATCCTGCCATCCCTTTCCCGTCTGATGAAGGACGGTATCGGAGAAGGTTTTACACGTGAAGATCATCAGGATCTTGCCAATCAGTTATTCTCCGCTTATGCAAAAGTTGGAGATGCAAGAAATCTGGCTTCTGTTATCGGTGAAGATGAACTTTCACCACTGGATAAGAAATATTTGGAATTCGGAATCGACTTTGAACAGCACTACATCGGACAGGGTGTTAATGAGAACCGTACGATGGAAGAGACTTTGGATCTGGGATGGAAACTTTTAGGAAAACTCCCTAGAGAAGAACTCGACCGTGTTGATACGAAGATTCTTGATAAATACTATAAACCTGCTGTAGAAGACTAGGGAAAGGAGGGAGCTTCATGGATCCACGTACATTTCCAACAAAAGGTAATCTGATGCTGGCCAAGAACTCTCTTGCACTTGCCCGGCAGGGTTATGATCTGATGGATAAGAAGCGTAACATCCTGATTCGTGAACTGATGGATCTGATTGAAGAAGCACGCACCATACAGGAAGAGATTGATTCAACATTTACTTATGCGTATCAATGTCTGCAGCGTGCTAATATCGAAAACGGTATCAGCATGGTAGAACAGCTCGCCTACACTGTACCGATTGAAAATTCCATAACGATCCAGACGCGAAGTATCATGGGAACCGAGATTCCTCATGTGAAATATATCCCGGACGCAGGTCAGCCGACCTATGCCTTCAGTACCACAAAGGAATCGATTGATATTGCCCGTGAGGCCTTCCGCAAGGTAAAAGACCTTACGATCAAGCTCTCCATGGTTGAAAACGCCGCTTACCGTCTCGCAAGTAATATCAAGAAGACGCAGAAACGAGCAAATGCTCTCCAGAACATTACAATTCCAATGTATTCAAATCTGGTCTATTCGATCACCAATGCACTGGAAGAAAAAGAGCGTGAAGAGTTCACGCGTCTGAAAGTGATCAAGAGAATGAAAGAGAAAAAAGCCTCCGGTTAACGGGGGCTTTTCCTTTCCACAGGATACTATTCTCAGTATGCCTGAATTCTCATATTGCAACAACGATCTGATATTCTTTTTCAAAAGTCTCTCCGCTCTCTACCTTATTAATTCCAGGCTTCTCAGAGATTTCTTTATCAAATCCAATATTATCGCATCTTCCCATCCATGGTTCCAGGCAGACAAACGGTGCGTCTTTTACAGACCAGATTCCATAGCTTGGGAATCCTTCTGACTTAACTCCCACATACGGAGTTCCGTCTTTATGACAGATCCATGCTTCTTCAATCTGCGTATTATCAAAGATCAACGCATCATTTTCAAAAAGTTCTTCTGTCAACGGATATGTCTCTTCATTTAGTTTCATCTCATGCAGTTTCTCCGGATCAGGAGCCATTTCTTTCATATTGATCAGACAATACTTCAATTCATCTTTTCCAGGGAACTTCAGAATATAATCTGTCTTTCCTTCCTCGTTCTTTGCAAAGCGGAAGGCCGGATGCGCTCCGATTGTGAAATAAATTGTCTCATCAGACGGGTTCTTTACTTCCCATTTTACATGGAGTACATTTTTTTCCAGTGTATAAGTAATGAAAAGTTCAAAATCAAATGGATAAACTTCCTTCATCTCTTCTGTTGATGTCAGAAGAAAGATTGATGTTTCTTTGCCTGCATGAATACATTTGAACTCACTGTCTCTTGCAAATCCATGCTGTGATGTCGGATAGTGTGTGCCGTTGATCTTCACTGTGTTCTTATAGGTTTTTCCCACATTTGGAAATAGCACCGGTGAATGACGTTTCCAAAATTTGGGTTCTGCATCCCAGAGAAGATCTGTACCTGTTTTCTTGTTATACAGTTTTGTCAGCTCCGCACCATGCTCAGCAATCTCTACGCTAAGCACATCATTCTCCATTTTAATCATGCTTTTTGTTCCTCCTTTATTCCCCTTAATTATTATCAGACTGCTCTACCTGTACGCAATTGTCTACCAGATAATCCAGTACTTTATCACGAAGGATTGCATCTTTCAGAACATCTTCTCCCACCTGCTCTTTGTAGGTATCCAGATCTGCTCCGGCTTTGTCCGCATACTCCTGCATTCCTTCTTTATATTCCTTATCAGACGGTTCCAGTTTCTCTTTCTTGGCGATCAGTTTTACAGCTTCTTCAAGCTGAACAGCCTGCTTTGCTGAGTCTTCAATTTTTTTGTTAAATTGATCTTCTGTCATCTTCAGATAAGTTGTAATAAAATCACTCAGCTCTACTCCGTACATCTGTGCGATCTGTGTATAGTAATCATTTGCCTGTTTCACCTGCTCATCTACTGCACCGTCAGGATATTTATTTACCTCTATCTGATCCAGTAAAGCAGTCTGTACTTCTTGTTTCAACTGTGAATTACCTGAATCGTCCTGCTGCTCCTGAAGAGAATTTTTTACCTCTTCCTTGTATTCATCAACCGTCTTGCTGCTTTCACTATTATTTGCAACCCACTCGTCTGTAAGCTCCGGTGTTACTTTTTGATAAATCTTATTCAATACAATGTGGAAATTTGCCGGTTTTCCTGCAAGATCAGAACTCTGATAATTCTCAGGAAACTGTACAGTGATATCAAACTCTTCGCCGGTATTATGTCCCACAATCTGGTCTTCAAATCCCTGATAATCGCCTGAAGCTCCGATAAACGATCCTGATCCAAGTTCCAGATCATATCCTGTAGCTGTGCCACCGTCAAATGCAACTCCATCCAGAGTTCCTGTATAGTCAATATTTACCCAGTCTCCGCTCTGTGCCGCGCGGTCTGTTACATCCTGTTCTGGCGCAGCAGCTTCCAGTCTGGACTGTATCTCCTGCTCTACAGAATCATCGGACACCTCGTTTTTGGCAACCTCTGTTACTTCAAGTCCTTTATATTTGTTCACTGTCACATAATCATTAGACAACTTACCACTTCCGCATCCTGCTAAAGATGCTGTCATCAGAACCGCTGTAAGAACCGCAATCACTCTTTTTTTCATTTTCCTGTTTCTCCTCTTTTATAATTTCTTTTTTATTTTTTTGTCTTATCCACTATAAAAGTGGTGACAGTAATCTGGAAAACTGTTCCTTGAACCGGATCAGTAAATTCCTCTCCTCATATATCTTTCGTGTCACTTGCGTACTCTTTGTCATATCATTCTCAAAAGCTCTTTCCAACCTCTGCACTGTACGCTCACTATAGATTGTTGCATTCACTTCAAAATTCAGGCCAAAACTTCGGATGTCCATATTCGCTGTACCTACGCAGGCAACCATGCCATCTACTGATAATGTCTTTGCGTGAAGGAATCCATTATTATAGACATAACATTTTGCGCCTGCTGCAACCATCTCCCCAATATAAGAATACGTTGCCCAGTAAACGAATGGATGATCTGGTTTGCATGGGATCATAATTCTGACATCTACCCCGGATCTGCTTGCAATCTTCAACGCATCCAGAATGGACGCATCCGGTATGAAATACGGTGTCTGTATATAAACATGATTTCTTGCACTGTGGATCAGATGAAGATAATTGTCATGGATTGTCTTCGTCTGTGAATCCGGTCCACTTGAGATAATCTGTACCGGATCAAATCCATGCCTGTCATACTGCGGAATCTCAAACAAATGATCTTCCAAAAACAAGTTCTCATGAGCTGCATAATTCCAATCCAGGACAAACCTCACTGCAAGAGATGTGACCGCTGCACCTTCAATACACAAATGTGTATCTCTCCAATAACCAAACTTTTCATCTTTTCCAATATATTCCCTGCCTACATTGAAACCACCAACAAAGCCAACCTTTCCATCAATCACGACAATCTTTCTGTGATTTCGATAATTCACACGCATCTGAAGCTGTCCCAGAATCGCCGGGAAGAATTCTGCGACCCGAATTCCTTCGCATTTCAGCCTGTCCCAATCTCTTTTGTGCATGGTACGACATCCCATACTGTCAAACAAAACTCTGACTTCTACACCTTCATGTGCTTTCTCGATCAATACCTTCTCTATATCCTGCCACACTTCATCGTTCCTGATAATATAATACTGTACATGGATATATTTCTTCGCGCGTTTCATTTCCTCGATCAGTGCATGAAACTTCTCTTTACCATCTGTATAAATACGGATATCATTATTATCTGTCAGAACTGCCTGTCCGGCCTCCAGATTATAAAGCACAAGATCCCGGAACCGGTTAAGTGCCGGACTCGTCATCTTCAGCTGCCTGTGATAAATGGTTTCCTCCTGCCTTCGCACAGCGTATTTCAGCTCACCTTCAATCTCCTTCGCCTTAAACATCTTATTCTTGTGATAATCCTGCCCTATGATCAGATATAGAATAAATCCGACAATCGGAATAAAATAAAGCAAAAGCAGCCATGTCCATACTGCCTGCGGTGATCTTCTTTCAAAGAATACAATAATCAGAGATAAAAGAATATTAATGATAACGATATTCTTCATAATAAAATGAAAAACCATCACCACTGTGTTCCATATTGTCTCTGCCATTCAACTCTTCCTTTCTCTTAATCAACGTGAAAATATTATTGCTCACTATACCCCATCATATTCTTCGGACAGCGCGTTACTGTTCACACGATGTGCGACCAGCAACGCATCTCGCCATTTTAAATCGCCTTTGGCGATGGGGCGAGATGCATTCAAGTCAAAACACGCATCCTCCGTGTCAATCAGCAGAGTGATTGACACGGGAGTGAACAGTAACGCCAGCGCTGCTATCTTTCTGCAAACAATAATAAACCACCATAATACATAGTATACTCGGTTTACGTCTTAAAAGTAACCCCAAATTGTAAAATTGTCCCCTGTCTGCTTGCACTTTGTAATAAAGAATGTTACAATATTAAATGCGAATTAAGCGGAAAATAGTATATAGGAGGGTTTTATCGTGAGTACACCTATGATAATCATGCTCATCGTCCTCGTAGTTCTCATCGGGGTTTGCGTAGCACTCTATTTCTTCGGAAAGAAAGCGCAGAAGAAGCAGGCTGAACAACAACAGCAGATGGACGCAGTTGCGCAGACCGTCAGCATGCTCATTATTGATAAAAAGAAGATGAAGCTAAAAGATGCAGGACTCCCGGCCGTTGTTCTTGAGAATACACCAAAGTATTTAAGACGTTCTAAAGTACCGGTTGTAAAAGCAAAGGTTGGACCAAAGGTTATGACTCTGATGTGTGATGCAAAGGTTTTCGAAGTTCTTCCGGTGAAGAAAGAAGCGAAAGTCGTTGTAAGTGGTATCTATATCACAGGCATTAAGAGTGTCCGCGGTGGTCTTGATATTCCAGAGAAAAAGAAGAAAAAAAGATTTTTCTCAAAGAAAGAAAAATAAAAACACCATTAAAATAAGTTCAGTCAAACAATTCGACTGAACTTATTTTTTTAATTCTTGTTCTTTTGTTCTTTTCTCACTGCTTCATATTTTTTCAGCTCATCCAACGCCTGACCACCCATCAGATACAGGATCACTGTATTGAATACCGTCATCAGCCCGATCCCGACATCGCCCAGATCCCATACAAATGTATACGCTGCGATTCCTCCGATGAATAACATCACAAGCGCGAGCACTTTATATGCTGTCTGGGATGCCCAGTTGTCTCCAAACAGATAAGCCACATTACTTCTTGCATAAAACAGAATTCCAAGAAATGTAGAAAAACTGAACAGGAACAGCATCACTGCGATAAAAATCACCCCTGCTTCTCCAAGATGATATCTCATCGCTGTCTGAAGCAGTTCCATTCCTGCAAGTCCCTCAATCTGATCCTGTGGAACAAGCAACATGATCATCGCTGTACAGCTGCAGATTACAATTGTGTCGATAAATACGCCCAATGCCTGAACAAGTCCTGCCTTTACCGGGAGATCACACTCTGCCGCAGCCGCTGCACATGGAGCAGATCCTGAACCGGCTTCATTTGAGAACAATCCTCTCTTCACTCCATTCATCAAAACAGCTCCAAAACCACCTGCTGCCACCTGACGGACTCCAAATGCTTCCTCAAAAATACGTGAGAACACACCCGGTATGCTGGACAGATTCGTAAGGATCAAAAATACTGTGATCAGGAAATAACACACTGCCATAATCGGAACAACAACATCCAGAACCTTTACTGTTGCATTCTTTCGAAGCACGATCACTGCTGCCAGAACCACCAAAATCACAGTTGTATAAATCGGTGGGATAGAAAATGCATTTTCAAACGAAGACGTCACTGAATTACTGATCACCTGGCTAATACCACACCAACAGATTAATCCTGAAATTGCAAACAATACCGCGATCACTGAATATCTCTTTTTCTTTCCTTGATGTTCTTCCATGTAGTGATGGATATAATATGCCGGACCTCCGCGATATCCTCCATACAACGGATCTTTTTCTTTATGAAGCTGTGCAAGTGTTGCCTCAACAAATGCTGTGGAAGAACCGATCAGTGCCGTGATCCACATCCAGAACACTGCTCCGGCTCCACCGGCTGAAATAGCTGCAACAACACCTACCAGATTCCCCATTCCCACACGGGTTGCTGTTGATACAATCAGTGTCTGAAAATTAGACAACCCATCCTCTTTCCCTTTTTTACTATTCAACGATCTTACCATCTCCGGGAAAAGACGGATTGGAAGAAATCTTGTACGGATTGTGAAATAAATTCCTGTTGGAATCAACAGAATAATCAGAAGTGATATTCCCACACTTCCGCCGCCTGGAAGCGGTATCTGAAACAGATCGCCCCATAAAAACGAATATACTTTCTCGATCAGTGTTATTACCATCATCTTATCCTCTCATTCTTATCTTTTTCATTTTTCCGCCTGCTTATCCAAAAATGCCTCGGCGTTCTTGTATCTTAACTAAGCACTGAAAACTTTCCACTGTCCTTGGAAACAATATTCATCCGTATCTTACAGTCTGCCATCGGTTCATGATTTACGTCCAGTTCATAATCAATCTGGACCGCTATCTTATCTTCTTCAAAATCAACCTGAAGGTGTCTCGTATTCACTCCGATCAGCATCTGTCCATAAGGCGTCTTATAAAATGTCTGATTCTTTTTATTTTTCTCAAAGATCATATGAGAGTTTGAAAGACCGCTTTTCACGATCTCTACACATTCATCTCCGTTAATCTTAATTCTGTTCTTGATCACTCCGGAAGTTCCTTCTACAACTTCCTCGTAGACAATATAATGTTTTCCGTTCTTCAAATAATATGTTGCTGGTGTCACAACTTCGATTGCTTCGTTCTCATCATCTTCTACCTCCGGAGTGACCGCCACAATCTCCTCATGCATTCCGGAAATACTTACCAATACATCTTTTGTCATAAATGAATTCTCCATAGAAAAGAATCAGGAAAATTTCGTTCCGTCAGTCTTTCCGCAACCAACGTACAAGCACGAAATAACTTTCCTGATTCAAAATTACTAATTAATACTCTTCAATATTTACTACATTCGTTGTCGGAACATCAAATGGCATCACTGTATTCGCAAACTTCCTGAACTTCTCAGCCGCATCGCTGACATAGAAGGAATACTCACTATGATGTTCTGTCGTCTCATCATTCGCCATCTCTTCCTCTTCCAACAGACGTTTCAGATCCATCGCTGTCTCATATGCAGGATTCACAATCTGAATCTTATCCCCCATATATTCTCTGATCTTAGATCTGAGAAGCGGATAATGCGTACATCCAAGGATCATCGCATCAATATCTGTATTGCGCATGGATTCGAGATAATACTCAATAATCTCTCTTGTCACAATATGTTCTTTGAATCCCTCTTCCACTAACGGTACGAAAAGAGGACAGGCTTTCTCAATCACTTCAATCTTAGGATTCATTCCCTGAATCACTTTCGTATACATTCCACTCTGAACCGTTGCTTCAGTACCTACCACACCGACTTTTCCATTCGTTGTAGCTTCTACCGCTGCTCTCGCTCCCGGAATGACTACTCCAATGATCGGAAGGTCAAACTCATCCTTCACTGCATCCAATGCAAGCGCACTCGCCGTATTACATGCGATCACAATTGCTTTCACCTGTTTCGTCCTCAGGAAACGGATAATCTGTTCTGAAAAACGAATGATCGTGTTTTGTGATTTACTACCGTATGGAACACGCGCCGTATCCCCAAAATAAACAATGTTCTCATACGGCAATTGTCTTGATATCTCTCTCGCTACAGTCAGTCCTCCGACTCCTGAATCAAACACCCCGATCGGTGCCATCTTTTTATTCTTCATGTCCGTCAAAGTTCTCCCCTTAATCTATCCTTATCAGTTATTTTTATCTTATCGCAGATACACAATTCAGCCATGTAACCTTCTTACAAAGGCTGCATGGCTGAATGTTATATTTCATTACCAGTCATCTGGTAACCATTGCTATTCTATTATAATAACTCAAAGTGATATTTGCAATGCTATTTCACATTTTTACAGAGCAAGAGTCTTCGCTACATCGTACTGATATGCCGGAATTGTCTTCTTCATAGCAAGTGCTTCTTCAATGTCAAAATCAATAAACTGTCCGTTCTTGTATCCTACAACACGGTTTGTCTTTCCCTGGCAAAGAAGGTCGACTGCCATAGCTCCCATTGTAGAAGCATATACTCTGTCCTTACATGTCGGGCTTCCACCACGCTGCATGTGTCCGAGGATTGTTGCTCTTGTCTCAATTCCTGTAGCAGCCTCGATTCTCTTTGCCATATTGATAGAATCTCCAACACCCTCTGCATTGATGATGATGTAGTTCTTCTTACCACGCTTCTTGTTCGCAAGAATATCTTCGATCAGTGCTTTCTCATCATAGTCCTTTTCCTCTGGCATGAGAATTTTCTCGGCTCCGTTAGCAATACCACACCACAGTGCAAGATATCCTGCATCACGTCCCATAACCTCGATCACACTGCATCTCTCATGAGATGTAGATGTATCACGAACCTTATCGATTGCTTCCATTGCTGTATTAACAGCTGTATCAAATCCGATTGTGTAATCTGTACATGCAATATCAAGGTCGATTGTTCCTGGAATACCAATTGTATTTACTCCCAGATTTGCCAGCTTCTGAGCTCCTGCGAAAGAACCGTCTCCACCGATTACTACCAGTCCGTCGATTCCGTACTTCTTACAGATCGCAGCTGCCTTCTGCTGACCTTCTTCTGTACGCATTGTCTTACAACGGGCTGTCTGGAGAACTGTACCACCACGCTCAATGATATCAGACACATCACGTGCTGACATATCAATGATCTCTTCCTTCAGAAGTCCATGATAACCTCTGCGGATTCCGCGAACCTTAAGTCCTTTTGCAAGTGCACGTCTTACTACCGCACGGATTGCTGCGTTCATTCCCGGAGCATCTCCTCCACTTGTCAGAACACCGATTGTACGGATGCTGTCTTCGATTTCATCAAGATATTTTTCTTTGTCGACTGTTTTATTTTCTGCCATGTTTTAGTCCACCCTTTCTCTGAAATGTCTGATTACTGCCAAAACCAATCATTGTCAATTTTTTATCAACTCCGCCAATATTCTACCTTATTTAGAATATGTTTTCAATAGGTTTTTCCACTACTTTTACTCTCTTCTCGCCAAAATGATTCATCAATCTGCTTAAAATCTGTTCATTTATACCGATATTCCTGTTTTTCGGCAGTTTTTTCACCGCACGTTCCTTCGCACAGTAGATCATAACTTCATCATCTCCGTCTGAATCTGCCAGATATCCATAGACAATCTGTTCCTCATCCAGAAATGTCGCCTTATCAGGAAACTGAATCCACAATTCCTTTTTCGTCCGTTCAAATGGGATAATTTTCTCACAGATCATCTTACTCGGCTTATCATCTTCTTCCGAAACTCTTCCGCGAACAAATACCTTACTATCTACTTCCAGATAATCTCTGTTCTTCTCATAATCTCGCGGGAACACAACAACCTCTACCGTTCCCAAAAGATCTTCTACCGTGATAAATGCCATCATCTGATTCGTCTTTGTGTGCTTTATGGTCTTCTCTGTGATCATTCCACCAATAATTTCTTTCGCCCCATCATGCACTTTTGTATGACCGGTCTCTTCATCCAGCTGAAAGTCCGCCGTTGTCGCAGAAATGGATTTCTTCCACTTCTCCTCATACGCCTCAAGCGGATGTCCGCTGACATAGATTCCAAGCACTTCTTTTTCAAATGCGAGAAGTGTTTCTTTGGAGTATTCTCCCACATCAGGCATCCTGATCTGAAATTCTTCTTTCTGATCTTCACTCACCAGATCAAACAATGTCATCTGTCCAACCATAGAGTTCTTTTTTTCTTGAGTTACATGATCTACGATCTGTACATAGATACTCATGAACTGTTTTCTTGTTCCGCCAAGTGTATCCAATGCCCCCGCCTTGATCAGATTTTCTATCGTACGTTTATTTAATATGTTCTTTGCTGAAAGACGGGTAATGAAATCTTCCAGGTTCTGGAACAACCCAAGCTCTTCTCTGTCTTCCACGATTGCTTTGATCACCGGTCTTCCGATACTCTTGATTGCAGCAAGTCCATAACGGATATCCCCGCCATCTACAGAAAAGTTTGCTTCACCTTTATTAATATCCGGCGGCAGGATCTTAATATTCATCTGACGACATGCATAAATATACTCAGATACCTTAGACGGATTATCAATGACTGATGTCATAAGCGCTGCCATATATTCTACCGGGAAATAATATTTCAGCCATGCAGTCTGATAAGAAACCACTGCATATGCAGCCGCATGAGACTTATTGAACGCATATTTTGCAAAATCGATCATTTCATCATAAATCTTATTTGCAGTCTGTTCATCAATTCCATTCTTTATACATCCTGGTACGCCTGTCTCCTCATCACCATAAATAAAGATCTTACGTTCTTTCTCCATGACTGCCGCCTTTTTCTTTGACATCGCACGACGCAGAAGGTCGCTTCGTCCAAGTGAGTATCCTGCAAGATCTCGTACAATCTGCATAACCTGCTCCTGATAGACAATACATCCATAAGTAGGGGCAAGGATCGGCTCCAGTTGTGGGCAATCATATGTAATAGAAGAACTGTCATTCTTTCCTCGGATATACTGCGGAATGAAATCCATCGGACCAGGACGATACAGCGAAATTCCGGCAATAACATCTTCCAGGTTATGCGGCTTCAGTTCCTTCATGAACCCTTTCATTCCAGCACTCTCAAGCTGGAACACACCATCTGTCTTACCGGTTCCGATATAATCCAGCACCTTTTGATCATTGTAATCTATCTGATTGATATTCAGTTCCGGCTGCTTTCTTCTTGCAAGCAGAACCGCATTCTGTATCACAGTCAATGTACGAAGGCCCAGGAAGTCCATTTTCAGAAGTCCAAGTTCTTCAAGTGTCGTCATGATAAACTGCGTTGTGATTGTTCCGTCTGCTGCCCTTGAAAGCGGTACATACTCATCTACAGGCTTCTGACAGATCACAACACCGGCAGCATGCATGGAGCAGTGTCTTGGAAGTCCTTCCAAACGCTTCGCCATATCGATCAGATTTGTCACCGTCTCATCCGTATCATATAACTTTTTCAGATCCGGATTCATTTTCAGAGCTTTATCAATTGTGATTCCAAGCTCCTGCGGAATCATTTTGGAAATAGAATCCACATAAGCATATGGCAGATCCATTACACGTCCAACATCACGGATCACACCTCGCGCTGCCAGGGTACCGAATGTAACAATCTGAGCCACACAGTCTTTTCCATATTTTCTTGTAACGTAATCAATAACCTCCTGACGTCTCTCATAACAGAAGTCAACGTCAATATCAGGCATAGACACACGTTCCGGATTCAGGAAACGTTCAAACAGCAGCTGATAGCGGATCGGGTCAATCGTAGTGATCTCAAGACAATAGGACACGATACTTCCTGCGGCTGATCCACGTCCCGGCCCAACTGAAATTCCGTGATCTTTTGCGTATTTAATAAAATCCCACACGATCAAGAAATAGTCTACATACCCCATCTGATGGATTGTTTCCAATTCATAAGACAAACGATTTTTCAATTCTTCCGAAGGATCACCGTAACGCTTTTCCAATCCTTCATAGCAAAGCTTCTGCAAATATTCCCAGGAAGTATAACCATCCGGCACATCATATTTCGGAAGTTTTGTTACACCAAATTCAATCTCGACATGACATCGATCCGCAATCTTCTGTGTATTCTCCAACGCCTGTTTCGCATAAGGGAACAGACGTAGCATCTCTTCTTCTGACTTCACATAATACTGCCCGCCGTCATACCGCATACGATTCTCATCTGAAAGCTTCTTTCCAGTCTGAATACAAAGTAGAATATCATGTGGCTTCGCATCTTCTGCATATGTATAATGAATATCATTCGTAGCAACCAGCTCAATTCCCGTCTCTTCAGACATTTTGAATAGCTGTTGATTGACAAGTCCCTGCTCTGGTATTCCATGATCCTGCAACTCCAGGAAGAAATTCCCTTCGCCGAAAATTTCCTGATACTCTAAAGCTGTCTTCTTCGCCTCTTCATATAATCCCTTCGTCAGGAATCTTGCCACCTCACCTGCTAGGCAGGCACTTAAAGCAATGATACCTTTATGGTACTTGCGCAGAAGTTCCTTATCCACTCGCGGTTTATAGTAATAACCTTCCACAAATCCCTTCGAAACAATCTTCGTCAGATTCGCATATCCTTCCTCATTTTCTGCCAGAAGCACAAGATGATAATATCTGTCATCTCCTCCTGTGATCTCGCGATCAAAACGAGAATTCGGAGCCACATACACTTCACATCCAAGGATTGGATTGATTCCCTGCTTCTTGGCTTCCCGATAGAAATCGATCACACCATACATAACACCGTGATCTGTAATTGCCGCACTGTTCATCCCAAGTTCTTTGACCCTGGACACGTATTCTTTTATCTTATTCGATCCATCCAGCAGACTAAATTCTGTATGGACATGCAAATGTGCAAAACTCATAGTTCACCTCAATGATCAAATTTTAACTAAGAAAAGGGAAGGCTCTGACTTGATACACAGGTCAGAATCCCTTCCCTTCATTTTACACTCTTTATGGAAATTTTAAAATGTTAAATCTTATTTATTTCCACCATCTACCATGAACTGGATCAGCTTATCTGTATCTTCTTTCTCGTAAGCGATAACTTCCAGCTCCGGAATCTCTCCGTTAGAGAAAATGTTAGCCATAGATACATACTGGGAAAGTTTAGACTTCAGGTTCAGTCTGTCTCCCTCACCTGTTACTAACTCTACTCTTCCTTTACAAGAATCTACTACCTTAAAAAATCCTTCAACATCTGTAATATTCTGAACTTTCATTCTAAATACCCCTTTCTTTTAACAATTTAATTATAACTTTACTTCCTAAATTCATCTGGGAATGATATTACCTATCATTTTCTCATTCCTAATGTTATTATAACGTATTTAAAACATATTACAAGTAGGAAGAATCACTATTTTTCTCATTTTCAGCATATAAAACCTCACACTTTTTTCTATTTGAAACAACACTTCCTACAAGTCATAGTCACTTTCTCTAACACGTAACGGTTCGTTTGCAGATTGCTTTTACAAACTATAAATACCGTCCTCTTTGATTACGATTTTCTTCTGTTTCAAGAGTCTTCCAACTGCACGTTTGAACGCAGCTTTACTCATTCCCATCTCTGCTTTAATGCGCTCCGGATCTGCTTTATCTGTGAATGGAAGTTTACCCCCACAAGTCTCAATACATTCCAGGATCAATTCTGCATCTTTGTCCATCTGCTCCGGAATCTTGCCACGGACACTCAGATCCAGTTTTCCATCCTCTTTGACTGCTGCCACACGTGCTTCAATCTCCTGTCCCGGATACATTCTTCCATACATCTCTCTCTTCGGAATCAATGCAGAATACAGATTATCTACTGCCACGAAAGCTCCCAGATCACGATTCACCTCATAAACTGTTCCGGTTACAATATCATCCTTTTTATAAGGAGAGTCTGTCTGCAGAAGATGATAGATCTTCATTGTCGCACAAAGTCTCTCGCTCTTATCTACATAAAGACTTACCAGACAGCGGTCGCCCTTCTCTACCTTCTCTGTCTGTTCCTTAAATGGAAGGAACAGGTCCTTCTCAAGTCCCCAGTCAAGAAAAGCACCCATTCTGCCCACATCCGCTACTGTCAGGACAGCCAGCTGTCCAAGAGTGATCTTTGGCTCATTCGTTGTTGCGATCATACGATCGGAAGAATCTTTATAGAGGAATACCTCGATCGGATCTCCCAGTTCGATTCCGTCCGGAACCTGTTTCTTTGGAAGAAGAACACGCTCCTCGTCACTTCCAAGATATACTCCAAAATCTACCAGCTTTACTACCGTAAGTACCTGTTTTACTCCTAATCTCATCTTTTCTCCATTCTGCCGCTGGCTTACGCGGCCCATTTTTTAATATGTTTTCTATACCTTAAGGTATTTTCTATGCTGTTGTCAATCGAATCTCATCAATTTCTTTGATTCTTTATTTGATATTTTTTTAACATATTCTTTCTATGAATTGATTTACCTTTCTGAATTATGTATAATTACTTCAATGTGAAAGCAATCTTTCTGCCTACAGCCTGTCTGAGGCAGTATTTTTAAGAGAGGATATTAGTATGAGTGCACAAAATCTTACTTTATTGACAGACCTGTATGAGCTTACTATGATGCAGGGATATTTTGAAACACAGGAAAATCAGACCGTTGTATTCGATGTTTTCTTCCGTGACAATCCGAACAAAGGCGGATATTCCGTCATGGCAGGACTGGATCAGGTTATTGACTATATTAAAAATCTGAATTTTTCTTATGAAGATGTTGATTATTTAAGAGGGCTCGGATTGTTCAGTGAGGATTTTCTTCATTATCTGAGCGGATTTCATTTTAGCGGAGACATTTATGCGATCCCGGAGGGAAGCGTCATCTTCCCAAGAGAACCGCTTCTGAAAGTCGTAGCTCCGATCATGGAGGCTCAGCTTGTTGAGACAGCAATTCTTACGATTCTGAATCATCAGTGCCTGATCGCTACGAAAGCTTCCCGTGTTGTTTATGCGGCACAAGGAGACGGTATCATGGAATTCGGACTTCGCCGCGCCCAGGGACCGGATGCGGGACTGTACGGAGCAAGAGCTGCTGTGATCGGTGGATGCGTCGGAACTTCCAATGTACTCGCCGGCGAAATGTTTGATGTACCGATTATGGGAACGCATGCACACAGTTGGATCATGACTTTCAAAGATGAATATACTGCATTTAAAGAATATGCAAGATTGTATCCTGATGCATGTACACTGCTTGTCGATACTTATGACACATTGAAATCCGGTGTTCCGAATGCGATCCGTGTTTTTACCGAGATGCGCGAAGCAGGCATCAAACCGAAGAGCTACGGTATCCGCCTTGACTCCGGTGATCTCGCTTATCTTTCTAAAAAGGCGCGTAAGATGCTGGATGACGCCGGATTCCAGGATGCTGTCATTGCCGCTTCCAACGACCTGGATGAATTTCTGATCCACGATCTCAAGATGCAGGGCGCTGCAATTTCTTCCTGGGGCGTCGGAACGAACCTTATTACATCAAAAGACTGCCCGTCCTTTGGCGGTGTTTATAAACTGGCTGCTATTCAAAACGCAGATGGAGAATTCCAGCCGAAGATCAAGATTTCTGAGAATATTGAGAAGATCACCAATCCGGGAAATAAAACTATCTATCGCATTTACGACAAAGAGACTGGTATGCTGCGTGCCGATCTGATCTGCTTTGCTGATGAGACATTTAATACAGGGGAAGATCTTCTTCTCTTTGACCCAAATGCTACATGGAAGAAAACACTTCTTCCGGGTGGAACCTACACAATGCGTGAACTGCTTGTCCCAATCTTCCAGCATGGAGAATGTAAGTATGAGTCCCCATCTGTAAAGGAGATTGCAGAATTCTGTCGTCAGGAAAAAGAGACTCTTTGGGATGAGACAAAACGTCTCTTCAATCCACATAAGGTATATGTGGATCTTTCCCAAAAACTATACGATACAAAAACCAAGCTACTGAATGAAGCACATCATTAATTACTGTCACCATATGATGAAATGGAGTTTTAATTAGTATGAAATACCAAGTGATTGTACTTGATCTAGACGGTACACTGACCAATTCAAAAAAAGAAATAACGCCCCCTACAAGGGACGCTCTGATTGAAATTCAACAGAATGGAAAAAAAGTAGTCCTCGCCAGCGGTCGCCCGATCAACGGTGTCGCGCCTCTGGCAGAGGAATTATATCTAAAAAAATACGGCGGATTCATGCTCTCCTTTAACGGTGCGAGAATCACCCGCTGTTCTGACAATGCAATTATTTATAATAAGGTTATCCCACAGGAAGTCATCCGTCCGATTTACGAGGCGGTAAAAGAATATCCTGGATTGGACCTTATCTCTTATACGGATAAAGTAATCCTCTCCGGTATTAAAAGTAATGAATACACTGAGAAAGAAGCCGCCATCAACAGCATGGAGATCTGTCCGGTTGAGGACTTCCCTGCCGCACTTGATTGCCCGGTCAATAAAATGCTTATCCCAGGTGAACCTTCCATCCTGGAAGACCTGATGCCGAAGCTGCAGAAACAATACCACGGGCTGCTCAACATCTACCGTTCTGAACCATTCTTCTTAGAGATCATGCCTCAGAATATCGATAAAGCACACTCTCTGCAGAAGCTTCTGAACAGTATCGGTCTCACTGCCGATTCCATGATCTGCTGCGGCGACGGCTTCAATGATCTGTCCATGATCGAATATGCCGGTCTTGGTGTAGCAATGGAGAATGCCCAGCCGGTCGTCAAAGAATCTGCTGACTTTATCACAAAGTCGAATGATGAGGACGGGATTCTTCACGTTGTAAATCTCTACATGAGAGATTAGGCCTTCTCTCCGGAAGCTGCGCAAGAATCACAGCCGCAAATACAAGGGCACATCCAAAAAGTTCCCTTGGAGACAAGGTTTCTCCAAGAATCACCCAGCCTGCAAGTACTGAAAATACAGACTCAAGACTTAACAGCAGAGATGCAACTGTCGGGTCTGTATTTTTTTGTGCAACAATCTGCAAAGTATATCCTACTCCACAAGACATGATTCCTGCATAAGCAATTGGCTTCCATGCCTGCAATATAGAATAAAGTTCCGGGTGCTCAAATAAAATTGTCGGTATCATACATAAGATTCCACAAACAAAAAACTGAATACAGGACATCTTCACTCCGTCTGCTTTTGGTGAAAAATGATCGATCACAAGAATATGGAATGAAAAAGCAACAGAACCCAGTAAAATATAAAAATCTCCTTTTGCAATGGAAAATCCTGACGTCATGCATAAGAAATACATACCAATCACAGCAAGTACTACACCAATCCACACTTTAATCCCTGCTTTTTTTCCAACAACCATGCCTAAGATTGGAACAATCAGAATGTATAATGCTGTGATGAATCCTGCTTTTCCTGCCGTTGTATATTGTATCCCAATCTGTTGCAAGGAACTTCCCAGCATAAGGAAAAATCCACAACAAATACCACCGATGATAAGTGTTTTCTTATTTTGTATAACTTCTTTTCCTTGTGATATCTCCTCCTTTCTCTTCTTATCCAATACATAAATCACCGGAATCAATACGATTCCACCAAGTATACTTCTGGCACTGTTAAATGTGAATGGACCGATGTAGTCCATCCCAGCACTTTGTGCAACAAATGCTGCGCCCCAGATAAGCGCGATTATCAGAAGTATTAAATTATTTACATACCTCTTTTTCAATTTTTTTACCTCTTTTTCAATTTTTAGCCACTCTCTAGTATACAAAAAAATCTGCTGATTGGCAGATTTTTTTGATTTTTCTTATTATTTTTCTTAATAGTGCATAATTACCGGATCTCCAACCTGGATCAACTCATACAATTTCCCGGCATCCGAATAGCTCATATTGATACATCCATGAGAACCTCTGTAGGTATATACATTTCCTCCAAAACTGCTCTGCCATGTTGCATCATGAAAACCAACACCGGAATACGTTACACGCATCCAATATTTTACAGGAGTTTCATACTCTCTTGTTCCATCCGATCTTAAATTACCGCGCAGTACTTTATTCTGCATTCGTTCCAAAATCGTATAAACTCCTGCCGGAGTACTTCTTCCGCCTTTCGGAAGTCCGGTCACTACATCTGCTGACATTAAAACTTCTCCGTCTTTGACATACCACATTTTCTGATTCGTCAGATCGACTTCTGCATAAGTGGAGCCCCAATCCTGCGCACCATGCGATGCCGCAGTCTTTCCTTCCACATAAACCGGCTCTCGACTTATTGTTTCTCCGCTTTCAACATTCGCGAGAAGTGTCTCATACTCTGCCTTTTCATTAATCTCCCAACCGTAAGTTCCACCGGAAACTTCGGTTGCTCTTCCATCCGGTGTAGTGAATTGTCTGGTCTTTCCTGCAGTATCATACTGCTGTGCAAACTGCGTCACCCATTCCTGTATAAGTTCCGGGTGAAATGTCACCACATAATTCTCATCTACTGTCACCCACTGTGAAATAATTGTTTTATCAACCACAACCGGTGTATCAAGTCCCATCTCATAAGTTACACTCGCATTCAGGTATGCATTCATCGTATCGCACGCCTGCTGAACTTCCAATGACTCCTTTGTATATAGCGGCTGTACATAACATCCTGCTTCATCAAGATTCAACTGCTCTTGCAGTCCCTCTATCGCTTGGACTACCGCTTTCTTCAATGCATCTGCATCGATTGCCGTCCCTTCCGTAATGTCTCCCGGAACAAACTTTTCTCCGTCAAACACCGGCATAGAAGATATCGGCTGTACCTGTTCTGTTGTCATAGCTGTCAGACTTGCAATCTTCGCATCTAATGCTTTCTCATCATAATCTGCACTTGCCGTGATGGACAATCCTTTTCCCTCTCCCGACCATGCTGCCGGCCACAGAAAAACGGACTGCTCCTTTAATAGTTTATCTATCACTCCATTCTCTTTATATTCAACAGAGATCTCTTTTCCTGTAATCATATCAGAAAGTCCCGCATGTTCTGTAATCTTCAATTCATACTTCTTAACTTCTGATTTCAGATAATCTGCCACATCTTCTTCCTTAGCATATGAAAAATCTTTCCCGTTAACCTTTGTATTTGGAAGAAAATGACTCATAAAATACAAAGCGGTTCCTATGTACCCTAAAACCAAGATTCCTGCAACTATTCCAAGGCTGATCCATAACCATTTTTTCTTATTGTCCCCCATCAAACACTTTCTCCTTTGTAATTCCTTCTTTCTAATCAATCAGATCATTCTGAAATCTCGACAAATGCTCATACGGCAAGATCAGTCTTCCTCGAAACAATCCACACCCGTCATTGATCAAACTGTTATTCATCGCTGCAAACATATTTACATCCAGCTTCGCCAGATCCAATCCCAACAGCTTCATTCCGCGCTCATACGCCTCATCAAAATAAATGCACTCACCTCTTGGAATCGCATTTCTTCTGGCGCGCTCTTTCTCTTGTTTCTTCTCATATCCCAGATGGTTTGCCGGCCCAATCTCTGCAATATCATCCATTTGCTTTGTACGGATCTGAACCTCAATATAACTTCTTGAACAGTTATCATAGAATGTAATGTGCAGTGACTGGTATTCATCCGGCTGGCTGTCTGAAATATAATCTCTGTAATATGGTCTGACATTGTCATCCATGAGTGGTGAATGACTTTCCATCACACCATTTGCCGGCTCCGCTGTAAACCCTCTTTCCTCAAGAAAGCCCGGTAGTACATTCGCTATCCCGTACAGACATTCCAGTTCTGCGATCTGACGCTCTTCTTCATTTTCATAATGACATTTTGGCATAGAAATCACAATTCGATATGCGATCAGATCACGAAAGCAGCTAAGACTGCGCTTTAACTCTGCCGTTGTCGGATACTTTCCATATTCTTCGTAATAATCTGAAATATACTTGACAATATAACCATTAAATTTCTCTTCCGCACGGATCAACGACTTGATTCTTCCCTTTACTGTAAATGCAAGATATGGATATTCTTTTGTCATATATTTATAGAATTCCCGAACCTGCTGTGACTGGGTCGTAAGGAATTCATTATGTTCCAAAAGTTCTCTGATCTGAATCAGGAAATTACAATGTATCAGATCAATTTCATTTTTTGTCTTTCGTGCATCTTCCCTTAGATCTGTAATGTAATTCTGCAGCACCCTAAAAATGGTATCGCCCGAATACAGATAATCATTTAAAGTTATCATAACGTACCCTCCACGAAAATGTATCTCTGTGTTTTTCATTGCATATTTCTTATCAGCACGCCAAACATGATGGCCTTATTTCATCTATTATAACAATCCGATGCGACAATCGCCAGTCATGGAGCTACAAATGATACTTTTCTTGATTTTTTTAGAGAAATTATATAAATTTTCTCTAAAAACCTTGAAATTTTTATAAACAATCCTATAATATAAGTGGGTTGAAAAACGCTAACATTTATGTTTTCTGGAGGTGTTTGTATGATTA
The DNA here is from genome assembly GCF_020560115.1 of Mediterraneibacter sp. 210702-DFI.5.30. Classification (NCBI taxonomy): domain Bacteria; kingdom Bacillati; phylum Bacillota; class Clostridia; order Lachnospirales; family Lachnospiraceae; genus Mediterraneibacter; species Mediterraneibacter sp. 210702-DFI.5.30. The sequence goes on along the minus strand of NZ_JAJCME010000015.1, from coordinate 26,429 downwards.
GTTTTATTATTTGTTTAGCGTTACTTATTGGCGGATATTTTGTTTATGGAAAGGTGGTTGAGAACACATTCGCACCTGACGACAGAGAAACTCCTGCTGTCAGAATCAATGACGGAGTAGATTATGTCGTTATGCCGCAATGGAAGTTATTCCTTGTGCAACTACTTAACATTGCCGGTCTTGGACCTATTTTTGGTGCCATGCAGGGTGCTTTATGGGGACCGGTCGTATTCCTCTGGATTACATTCGGTACAATTTTTGCCGGAGGTGTGCATGATTATTTCTCCGGTATGCTTTCTGAACGAAATGACGGAGCATCGATTTCTGAGGTATGTGGAATCTATCTTGGAAATGTTATGAAAAATGTTATGCGTGTATTCAGTGTGGTACTTCTTGTCATGGTTGGTACTGTATTTGCAGTAGGTCCTGCCGGCTTGATCGTCACTTTGCTTGGAAACAAAGGTATCACCGGACTTCTTGCAAATCCTGAATTCTGGCTTTGGATTATTTTGTTATATTATTTTATCGCGACCTTTATTTCTATTGATAAGATTATCGGACGCATCTACCCGCTTTTTGGTATCTGTCTGATCATCATGGCTCTTGGTGTTATCATCGGTATCTTCACAAATCCGAATTATACAATTCCGGAAATCTGGAGCCACTTTACAAATATGCATCCTGACGGAAAACCAATCTGGAGCTTCATGTTTATCACTGTAGCATGTGGAGCTATTTCTGGTTTCCATTCTACACAGTCCCCTCTGATGGCTCGTTGTATGAAATCTGAGAAACAGGGACATTTCGTATTCTACGGCGCAATGGTAGCAGAAGGTGTGATTGCACTGATCTGGGCAGCCGCAGGATGTGCACTTTACAAAGTAACAGGTGGTCTCAACACAGGTTTAAGCGAAGTTCTTGCTAATGGTCAGTCAGCCGCTATTTATGATGTGTGTATTAAGACAATGGGAAGCATCGGTGTAGCATTAGCAATGATCGGTGTTATCGTATGTCCGATCACTTCCGGAGACACTGCATTCAGAAGTGCCCGTCTTGTACTTGCAGACTGGTTCAAGATCGATCAGAATAAATTGCAGAAACGATTGATTCTCTGTGTACCGCTTCTGGCAGTCGGTGCTTTTGTAGGACATCTTGATTATGCCATTGTATGGAGATATTTCAGTTGGACAAACCAGACTTTAGCAATGATCGTTTTGTGGACAGCAAGTATGTATCTGTTCCGCGAGAAGAAGAATTACTGGATCACAGCAGTTCCTGCAACATTTATGAGTGCCGTTTCCATGACCTATTTCTTCTGTGCAGATGAATGTCTGGGATTCTCTACAGCAGTTGCTTATCCTGTAGGAATTATCCTGGCAGCATTGTTCCTTGGAATCTTTATCTGGGCAACAAGAAAACCTGCGAAAAAACAGGCTTAAGATTATAGAACTGTGAAAAGCAGACAGATATCATGTTTTTCACAGTTCTTTTACAATATACAAATGAAATGAGATGATATTATGTTTAAACCGCAACGACTTGGAACTGTAACAATCCCGGATGCTGAATTAACCACTGACAAAAAAAACTGCAAAAAAATAGGCCCTTGCGGTGTTGGGGAAAAAGCAATTTATTTAAACAGTTTTTATTTTGACAGACGTTATTACATACCAATTTCTTCCATAGAAAGAATATTTAAAAGAATTGCCATGAGCAAAGGTGGTTTTACAGGAAAAGGAGCATTTGGAACGTTATCCTATCTCGTAGTTGTATATGAAAATGGAAAAGAAAAACAATGTAACTTCAAACATGAAGAAGATGTAGATCGCCTTTTGGCTTATATTGAAGAAAGATTTCCTCAGATTCCGCTGCACAGCATAGAAGCCGAGCGAAAACTGGAAGAAAAAAGAAAATGGCTGGAAGAAAAGCAGCGCGAACGCATTCTTCCGGAAGAAATCAAAAAGCGGCTTACCAAGCTTGAACGCGCAGAAAATTATCTTAAAAAGCAATCCGATTACTACATGGATCTGAGCCTGTCGGCGAAGAAAAAGAGAACCTATGACAGAAGCAATCCCGCTTATAAATGGGTCGCTCTTGCTGTTGTAATATTGGGCATCGGAGCATTCCTTTATGGAATCTACTCCCTTCTGACTCATGCCGGATTCGGTATGTATTTCCTGTTATTTGGATTGGCAGCAATTTTTCTGTTCGCCGGAGCGAATGTATTGCCAACCTCCAAAAACAATAAAAAATATATCGAAAACCAACTGGAACGATCCATTCAGCAAATGGAAACATACATCCAAAAATATCCGGACTTTCCGGTTCCTGCATATTATGCACATCCGATCGTGTTAAAAAGAATGCAGGATATCATGAAGGATGGCCGTGCACAAACGATTCCTGAAGCACTCACGGTTTTAAAAGATGATTTGAAAGCTCTGAATTCTAATGTAACAGTTGAAAAAGAAGAGTATGATGAAATCGTTGCAATCAAGCCAATGTTTCTGGTAATGGATTATAAATAGTTTTTCACCTGATTTTTGCCCTCTCAAAAAGAATAGCAGCTGTTCTCACAACACACTTGTTAGACAGCTGCTATTCTTTTCCACATTCCTCTCATTTTATAAGAAAGTTATTCACATTTTACTCTTTAATTGTTCCCTTTTTTACATTTTCCTGGATAATCTGATCTACAACTTCAAATATTTTTTCCGATCCAAGTCTCGTCTTCCTCTGACGACCATAAACCTGATCTGCACATACTCCATGCTCTTTCCAATCATTTCCACCATTGCTGTTATTCAGCATCAGCGGCTGTAGATTATCCATTGCATGTGCGAACTTAGATTCCGCTGTTTCAAATGCCTCGAACTCATCAAAAAGAGAAATCAGCTCTTGTTTCTGATCTTCCGGAAGGATTGAAAAAATTCTTTCCTTCGCCGCATCTTCTCTTGCTTTCTGAGTTTTCAAACCTTCTGTATCATATGCATACGTATCACCCGCATCGATCTCCACAATATCATGGATCAGACACATCAGCATTACCTTTGCAATATCCACCGATTCGTTTGAATGCTCTCTGAAAAGGTATGCCATGATTGCCATATGCCATGCATGTTCTGCATCGTTTTCCCGTCTGCCATGCTCTGAGAGATGTGTCTGTCTCAGAATATTTTTTTCCTTATCTATTTCCAATGCAAAATCAAGCTGTCGTTTCAATCTTTCATCCATTTTTCTCTGTCTCCTTGTTCTAAACTTCATTACCTTAAGGTGAAAATTATCACCCTCCGCATTTTGCCGTACCGCTCAATTCAAATTTACTATACTACATTTTTTCACTTCCGTAAAACGCAAAAAGCAAACTCCAAAGAATTTGCTTTTTGTATTATTTCGTTCTCAGCTATTCTATTTCAGTTCATCTAAAATAGATGCTCCGATCGTTCCCTCCGGCATCTTTACGTCGAAATTATCTGCAATCGTTGCACCGATCACTGCAAATGTATCTGAATCCTGCAGTTTTCCGTATCCTTCCATAGATGGAGAATAAGCGAAAAACGGAACCATTTCTCTTGTATGATCTGTTCCTGTGTGTGTCGGATCATTTCCATGATCCGCAGTGATGATCAAGAGATCATCTTCTTTTAATTCTCCGAGGAGTTCTCCCAATTTCACATCAAATTTCTCAAGTTCTTCTGCGTATCCCTTTACATTTCTGCGGTGTCCCCACAATGCATCAAAATCCACAAGATTTACAAAGCACAAGCCTTTGAAATCTCTTTTTGAAATTTCGATCGTCTGCTCCATTCCATGAACGGAACTTTTGGACTTATTTGATTCTGTCAGACCTTCTCCGTCAAAAATATCAAAAATCTTACCGACTGAGATCACATCATATCCTGCATCTTTGAGTGCATTAAGTGCTGTTCTTCCGTATGGTTTCAGCGCATAATCATGTCTGTTACTTGTACGCTTGAACTCACCTTTTTTCTTTCCAACATAAGGTCTTGCAATAACACGTCCGACTTTCCACTCATCTTTCATCGTAATATCACGTGCGATCTCACAGCAGCGGTAAAGCTCATCCAGTCCGAATGTCTCCTCATTTCCACAGATCTGCAATACAGAATCTGCAGATGTATAGACGATCATATGACCTGTTGCAATCTCTTCTTCTGCAAGTTCATCAAGAATCTCCGTGCCACTGGCACTCTTGTTTCCGATTACCTTATGTCCTGTTCTCTTTTCCAGTTCGTCAATCAATTCCTTCGGAAATCCCGTCTCTGTAAATGTCTTAAATGGCTTCGTGATATGAAGTCCCATCATCTCCCAATGTCCGGTCATCGTATCCTTTCCGGTACTTGCTTCTTTCAGGAAAGAATAGTATCCCATCGGTCTTTCTACCGGTGCCACCTGTTTCAGTGGATGCAAATTGGCGATTCCAAGTTTCTGAAGATTCGGAATATGAAATTCATCCACAGACTCAGAAATATGTCCCATTGTGTCTGTTCCTGCATCCCCATACTCTGCAGCATCCGGCATTGCTCCTGCTCCGAATGAATCGATCACAATTGTAAAAATTCGATTATATTTTTTCATAAAAATCACACCCCATTACATGTTTACAACGACCTTTGTAACAAGTTCCTTAAATGATTTTGCTACACGGTCTGCTGTCTCCTGTACTTCTTTATGATTCAGTTCCACTTTTGAGATTCCTGCTGCCATATTTGTGATACAGGAAATTCCGCAGATTTCCATACCCATATGACGTGCTGCCATAGCCTCACATGCTGTGCTCATTCCGACTGCATCTCCGCCCCAGCTCTGTGCGAGTCTTATCTCTGCCGGTGTCTCATAGTTCGGTCCTGTAAACTGAACGTAAACACCTTCCTGAATCTCAACGCCACACTCCGCTGCACACTTGCGGATCACATCCTGAAGACGCTTGCTATACACTTCGCTCATATCCGGGAATCTCGTTCCAAGTTCATCTATATTCGGTCCGATCAACGGGCTTGGAACTCCTGTTGTAATGTGATCTGTGATCATCATGAAATCACCGGCTTTGTAAGATGGATTGCATCCACCTGCCGCATTTGTAAGAAGAATCTTCTTCGCCCCAAGCATTCCCATCAGACGTGTCGGAAGAACAACGTCTGACATCTTATATCCCTCATAATAGTGAACACGTCCCTGCATGATCACAACCGGTGTATCCTCTACATAACCAAATACAAAGCGTCCTTTATGTCCCTTTACTGTAGAAACCGGAAATCCTTCAATCTCTGTATAATCGATGGTCTGCTCAATCTTGATCCCATCTGCGAAGTCTCCAAGTCCGGATCCGAGGATCAGTGCTACTTCTGGCTTAAAATCTATTTTCTGTCTTACACTTTCAAGACATGTAACTAATTTCTTATACATAATTTTCACTCTCCTTTTCTTTGTTTTCTGAACTTGAAAACCGGTAACATTTCGTGTAAATACTTATGCGCCATAAACTTCCCTCATTATCCGATACAATTTATCTTTTACACAATTTTCCGCAAAAGCCACATCTGCTGCATTCTTCATCAAAAGATAGATTTCATCATCTTGGATTCCGTATGTGTTTTGAATAAATTCCAGTTCCTTTGTCATTGTTGTATCACTGACCGTACGATTGTCCGTATTGACCGTTACTTTTAAACCGCCATTCAAGAACTCTCTGATCGGGTATTTCTCCGGTCCTGCTACTGCTTTTGTCTGCAGATTACTGATTGGGCACATCTCGATCCCGATTCCTTTTTCGGCAAGTTCTTTGATCAGATCACTATGCCCTCTCATTGCAATTCCATGACCGATTCTTCTTGCCCCAGCTTCCACGGAATCTATGATGTTCTGAGCACTTCCACACTCCCCTGCATGGATTGTGAACGGCATCCCAATCTTGTGGGTGTTCTGGAACAGATTTTTAAACTCTGACATAGGGTAGATGGCTTCTGCTCCTGCAAGATCTGCTGCACACACTCCTGAGCCAAGATATTCTCTCGCTGTACGTATCATGCGCCAGTTCATTTCTTCGCTGTGATGCCGCATTGCACATACAATCAGGCCGAAGTCAATTCCGAACTCTTTCTTGCCTCTTTCAAGACCTCTTAGGACTGCTTCTATCACTTTGTTACAATTCATATTATCTGTCTCTGAAAGAAGGGGGGCGAAACGGATTTCAGAATAAATCACATTCTCCTGTTTCATACTTCTAAGCACATCATAACCGGCTTCTTCAAGACCTTCTTCATCTTGTAAGCATTGCCCCGGCAGATCAAACTTTTCCAGGTATTCTGCAAGACTGGTACAGTCATTTGACACACTCAGTTCTTCTTTTCCCACCTGTCTTCCCAATCTCTTTTCCACAAATTCCCGACTCAGTGATCCGTCCAGATGACAGTGCAATTCCACCTTTGGCAATTTTATAATATCTTCCCTTGTCATTGTTAAATCCCCCTTCCTTTGTCAGCTTTTAATTCGTATATATTATACCAAATTTAATGGTCCAAACCCAAGAGGCATCAGCTCTTCTAAAGTATAAATTTCATATCGTTCTTTATCCACTGCAAGAATGATCTGAAATGTCTTCGGATTACAGAATTCCATCATGACCTGACGGCATACACCACATGGCGCAGTGTATTCCGTCAATTTTCCATCTTTGCCACCGACAATGCAGATTGCCTGAAAATCACGAACACCTTCGCTTACCGCCTTAAAAAATGCAGTTCTCTCCGCACAGTTTGTTGGTGTATAAGATGCATTTTCTATATTACATCCTGTATAGATCTTTCCGCTCTTTGTTAAAAGCGCTGCCCCAACTTTAAAATTCGAATAAGGTGTATAGGAAAACTTAAGTTGCTCAATCGCTGTATCGATCAATTTCTCAACCATAACCTGTTCCATCACAGCCTCCTCTTTTCTTTCATATGCTACTACCTGTTTTCTTATTTGTTTTCCTGGTCTGCTTTGATCAATTTGCGAATTGCTTCAACGGCTACCTGGATTGCCATATCTGTATCACGAACAACTGGATTCGCAAGACCAAGTTTCTCTCTTTCCTGATTTGCAACAACAAGAAAACAAGAACCTGCTCTTGCTCTTAATTTAGATGCACAGATAAACATTGCTGCTGATTCCATCTCAGATGCAAGGCATCCCATCATCTTCCATGCTTCCCATTTATTGATAAGTTCATATCCTACCGGCATTTTCTCTGGCTCATGCTGTCCGTAAAATGCGTCTTTAGACTGAACAACACCTGTATAATGTGTGAAGTTTTTCTCTTTCGCTGCTGCAACCAATGCATTTGTAACATCAAGATCTGCTACTGCAGGATACTCGATCGGTGCGTATTCTTTGGATGTTCCTTCCATGCGGATCGCACCTGTTGCGATTACAACGTCACCACTTTTAATCTCTGTCTGCATTCCGCCACATGTTCCAATTCTTACAAAAGTATCTGCTCCACATTTATACAGCTCTTCCATAGCGATTGATGCAGACGGGCCACCAATACCTGTAGATGTAACGCTTACCTTTACTCCGTCCAATGTTCCTGTATAAGTAATATACTCCCTGTTATCTGCTACCAAAACCGGATCATCAAAATACTGTGCGATCTTAACGCAACGTTTTGGATCTCCCGGCATGATCACATAACGTCCAACTTCTCCTTTTGCTACCTGAATATGGTATTGTCTGCTCGGATCTTCTGAATAATTTTTCATAATTTTTTCACCTCTCTACCACTTCATATCTTATGCCATTGAGGGCACAACTACCTTGAACAGTACCTGTGGAAATTCTTGACTTCTTTTAATATTACTTTACTCTAATATCTTGTAAAACTCAAGCTACCTATTCATTGCATGAAATAAAACTGACAAACTTTCAATAATCTTGTTCGAAAGTCCCTTTTATTAAAAAAAGGGGTAGTCTCAAAACAAGAAACTCGTTATAATAGGGGGCAGAAAATGGATGGAGGAATTCAAAATGAATAATGTAATTGAGATGAAGCACCCACTGATTCAGCATAAGATTTCCCGATTAAGAGACAAAAACACAGGAACTGCTGAATTTCGTGCACTGGTAGAAGAAATTGCTATGTTAATGGGATATGAGGCTTTAAAAGATCTTCCATTAGAAGATGTGGAAGTCGAAACACCGATTGAAAAATGTATGACACCACAGATTGCAGGCAAGAACTTTGCTATTGTACCAATCTTACGTGCCGGTCTTGGAATGGTAAGCGGTCTTCAGGCTTTAGTCCCGACTGCAAAGATTGGTCATATTGGTCTGTATCGTGATGAGGAGACACATGAGCCACACGAATACTACTGCAAACTGCCAAGCCCAATCTCTGAACGTCTGATTGTTGTTACAGATCCTATGCTTGCTACAGGTGGTTCTGCTGTTGCTGCTGTTGATTTTATCAAACAACATGGCGGAAAGAAGATCAAATTCATGGCTATCATTGCTGCTCCGGAGGGCGTAGAACGTCTGATGGAAGCACATCCGGATATTCAGCTGTACGTAGGACATATTGACAGAGAACTGAACAAAGATGCTTACATCTGTCCGGGACTTGGGGATGCCGGGGATCGCATTTTCGGAACAAAATAAATAGATTTTGCAAAACAAAAAAGATATCGAAACACACTTACATTTTTCGTGTGCTCCGATATCTTTTTTATCTGTCCCTGGCCGAACAGATCATTTGGCTTATATTTTATGGTATATTTTTACATGGCAGTAAAATTGGTTTAATTTCTGATTTCATAAATCTGAGTCGCTTTTCAGGCATGAGCGGCTCAGATTTTTCGAGTAAACTTTAATGTCCTGACACAACTTATTTAATAAAGCTTACATGTTTGCAGATTTCTTCGATCGCTTTTTCTTTTCTCTCATTGAAGACTACTTTGTTCTCTTCAAACAGGTTACGTCCCTCTGTATCAATAGATACGATCAGTGGTCCGAACTCTTTTACGCGGCAGTGCCACAGTGTCTCAGGCATTCCGAGGTCTCTCCACTGAGCATCAACGATTTCCTCAACTTCTGTTGCTGCAACAACAGCATTTCCTGCCGGGAATACGCAGTGGATTGCTCCGAATTCTTTACATGCACGCTCTGTGTTTTCTTTCATTCCACCTTTTCCGATGATCACACGAACTCCGGACTCTTTTACAAATTCATACTCAAATTTTTCCATACGCATACTTGTTGTCGGTCCTACAGAAACCATTTCAAATTTATCATTTTCAAGTGGTCTGATGATCGGGCCTGCGTGGAAGATTGCTGCATCTTTTACATCAACCGGAAGCTCACGTCCTTCTTCAACGAGTCTTCTGTGTGCAACGTCACGGCAAGTTGTCATGCTTCCGTTCAGATAAATGATATCTCCTGCATGAATATCTTTGAGATCCTCAGCTGAGACTGGTGTTGTTAAAATCTTTTTTCCATCTTTTATTTCCAGCATTATAATGTCACCCCCGAATGTGTTGTGATTGTGTAGTTAAGGTCCTTATCAAATACAATGTGTCCACGTCTGTGTGACCAGCATCCAACATTAACAGCAACTCCGATTGTAGATGGATGTCTTGCTGTATTCTCAATGTGAACTCCCATAACAGAATACTTTCCGCCCATTCCCTGTGGTCCAAGGCCAATCGCATTAATTCCATCCTCAAGCAGCTTCTCCATAGATGCTGCACGTTCGTTTTCATTGTGGCTTCCAAGTGGTCTCATAAGAGCTTTCTTGGAAAGTAATGCTGCTGTCTCAACAGATGTAGCAACACCGACTCCGACAAGCAGCGGAGGACATGCATTCAGTCCGTAAGATGTCATAACATCAAGGACAAATTTTGTAACTCCCTCGTATCCTTCACCTGGCATAAGAACCATAGCTTTTCCTGGCAGTGTACATCCGCCACCTGCCATATATGTATAGATTTCGCACTGATCACTATCCGGTACGATATCCCAGAATACTGTCGGTGTTCCTTTTCCTACATTCTTTCCTGTGTTGTACTCATCAAATGTCTCAACACTGTTATGACGAAGCGGTGCTTCAAATGTAGCCTTTACAACTGCTTCCTTTAAGAGTGCTTCCAGTTCTCCAATGAGTGGGAAGTTTGTTCCGCATTTTACCCAGAACTGTAATACTCCTGTGTCCTGACAGCTTGGTCTGTTCAGCTCTTTTGCAAGAACCTGGTTCTTCTGCATTGTCTGATAAATAACCTTTGAAAGCGGGCTGTCTTCTTTTTCTGCAAGCTCGTCAATCTTTGCTTTGATGTCATCCGGCAGTACTTTACCAATATAGGAAACAAAGTTCGCCATATAAGTAGTAAGCTGCTCTACCTGTGCTTTTTTATCCATTTTTAGGTCTCCTTTCATTACTGCTGCAATTTCCAGTAACTTTGATGATTAGGTTAGTTCATTGTTTTATAGTTTCTTTTATATCTCATTCCAACAACATGTCTTCTTACGGGAAGAATGGAAATGCGATTGGAAGGATAATCATACTTACAACTGTTGCAATGATGATCAATGGGAATCCTGCTTTTACATAGTCCATAAACTTGTATCCGCCGGCTCCAACCACCATTGTATTTGCTGGCATTCCGATTGGTGTCGCATATGCGCAAGAACCACCGATTACACAAGCCATCAATACAGCTCTTGGATCCGCTCCCATTCCCTGTGCGATTGAAAGACAGATTGGAACCATCAGCGCTGTTGTTGCTGTATTTGACATGAAGTTTGTCAGGATACAACACAGCAGGAATACAACAAGTGTCAGGATATATGGAGATGGGTTCGCACCCAACGCTCCGATTACTTTATTAGCGATCACTTCTCCGGCTCCTGTCTCCTGAAGAGCAGATGCGAGGGAAAGTGTACCACCGAACAGGAAGATTGTCTTAAGATCGATTGACTTAAGTGCATCTTTTTCTGAGATAACTCCTGTAAGAATCAGAAGCAGTGCTCCGATTCCACCGGAAATACAAAGCTTGATACCGATTTTATCTTCGAAAATCATTGCCAGCAATGTAAATACCAGGATAATCAGTGATAACCACTGTTTCCATTTCGGCACATTATCGAAATTCTTTGTTGTATCAAAAGCTCCGTCATCCTTCACATCGTGACTTGGAAGCAGTTTGTAACCAATTGTTGCGTAGAAAATAATTCCTACGATCAGGATCGGCATACCAACAATTGCATACTCGAAGAATCCGAATTTTAGTCCGATTTCACCGAGTGCACTCTGTGCGATCAGGTTTCCCGGTGCACCGATCAGGGAAAGATTTCCTCCCATTGCTGCTGCAAATACAAGCGGCATCAGAAGTCGGGATCTTTTGTATCCTGATTTTGCTGCAATTCCGATAACTACCGGAATCAGAACTGCTGCAGTTCCTGTGTTTGACAGGATTCCGCTCATCAATCCTACGATCACCATGATCGCAATGATCAGCATTCTTTCTGTCTTGGCGAACTTCGTAACAATTCCTCCGATTTTATTCGCCATTCCTGTTTCAAATAACGCACCTCCTACGATAAACATTGCTACAAAAAGGATTACGTTACTGTCAATGAACCCTGCAAAGGCTGTTTTCACGTCTAAAACCCCAGTCACTACAAGACCGATACAGACAATCATTGATGTTACTCCAAGCGGTATCTTTTCTAATACAAACATGATTACCGCAAACAGGAGAAACAGAAGAGTTATTGTTGATGGACTCATATGTTTTCCTCCATTCCTTTGTTTCTGTTTTTCTTTTACTTCTTAACTTTTTCAGCTATTATTTTTAGCTTCGCTTTAAGTAATTTCCGGCCGTTTCGATTACCTCTCTGCTATGGTTGTATTATAGAAAATACAATCGAAAATGTACATTCTGAAAAAAATATGGTACTATAAGAAAAAACTATGGAAACCTTTAGTACGCAATAATTTAGATATAGGAGGTTTTTACAAATGAAACTGACACAACTCGAATATTTCTGTGTTGCTGCAAGATACCACAACATCACCCGCGCATCCAAAGAGCTTTTTGTTACCCAGCCTTCGGTATCTAACGCGATCAAAGCTTTGGAAGAAGAATTCGGCGTGAATCTTTTCTATAGAAACAATAATAAACTGACTCTGACACCGGAAGGTGAAAAGTTCTATCAAAATGCCGAAGAACTTTTGGCTCATGCGGATGCTGTCAGATCTGAACTGCACGAACTCCGTAAGCAGATTACACCTGTCCGCATCGGAATCCCGCCAATGCTTGGAACCATTTACCTGCCGGATATGTATCTTTCTTTGAAGGAAGAATTCCCTGACGTAGATTTCCGCCTATATGAATATGGATCGATCAAAGCCTGTGAACTTGTTCTGGAGGAGAAACTTGACCTCGCGATTGTCAATGCAGAACAGTCTGCGATTGATAAATGCAACCTTCATATTATTGATAATGAAGATTTGCTCTTCTGCGTATCAAAGGATCATCCACTTGCAGAACAATCCACGCTTCTTTTAAACATGCTGACTGATGAGCCATTGGTTCTGTTTAACACTGATTCTGTTCAGGTTATGACACTTACCCGTCAGTTCAAGGCCGCAGGAGTAAACCCACACATTGTTCTGAACACCAGTCAGATCACAACACTGATCAACATGGTAAAGGCAGATAAGATTGGCTGCTTTTTATATAAATCTATGGTAGATATGTACCCTGATCTTGTCGGGATACCTGTCTTTCCGGCAATTGAACAGCGTATTGGTGTTATCTGGAGAAAAGGAAAGTATCAGAACGCTGTGACCGAAAAAGTTATTAGATATTTGAAGAATTATTAATCGTTATGCCAATCAATTTATTTAACAACTCATTAATTTTTAAAGGCGGATACATTGTACTGTACCCGCCCCTTATAGATTTTAATTCTCTTTTTCTGCCATTTTCTTTAAGTTCTCCTTGCATTTCTCACTGAGAAACCGCATCCAGCGAATAATACCCGACTCATTTCTTATCTTCTATTCATATAAGAAATCGACGACAACGTCTGCAGGTGCGCCGGACAGATATCTCTGCATGCCAGTGATTTCGAACATTGCTTCGCAAAATGTTCTTCATACTGTTTCTCCAATGCCCGCTTTCGATTCAGACTGGAAGAATGCAGAAGATACGCATTATTTGCAAACTCTGCGCCATAGAAATCATCTTTTGCCCCAAGATAACTCGGACATACTTCCAGACAAAGTCCACATTTCAGACACTTTGCTGCCGAATACTGATGATCATGCTCTTTCGGATCTGGATGTTTCCGAATTCCAAGGTACATCAGTGCTTCCTTCTGGCGTTCCCATATCACAGATCTGTCAACAATCAGATCTTCCACAACCGGAAATTTTGTAAGTGGTTCCAGCCTTAAAATCTCTGTATCATCTGTATTAATGAACACTCCACATGCCAATGCCGGATGCCCGTTGATCACCATTGCACAACTTCCGCACATTTTCTGCATACAACCACATTCCCAACGGATTTTTCTACATTGTTTTCCTTTGATATCTTCCAGCTGGTCACGTTCATTTAACTTCTCGAGAATCGCGGCTACTGTAATTCTTCCCTCTCCTCTGAAATGAAAAACTTGCCAATACGGCGCTGATCTTCGGTCATCCTGTCTTTTGATTCTTACTTTCATCTCACAGCGCCTCCCTTTTCTCCTGACTCCTGTTCAAAATAAATCCTGATTTTTTCGTCTTTAAACTCTGCAACGGAACATTTCATGAATTCTGATTTTTCACCTGGAAAATCTTTTCGGAAATGAGCTCCTCTTGATTCACGTCTTTCCACAGCACTCATAAGTGTCGCTTTTCCAAGAACAGCCATCGGATATAATCTGTAATTTTCATAAACAGATACCATTGGATCAATCGGAAATGTCCTCAGCTCATTCAAGCTGGAATCCAATGCGTAAATACTATCCTGAAGAACTTCTCCATCACGGATCAAATCCATGCCATAACTCATGATCTTCATTAATTTACGCAGTGTTGCTGTCGCTGAATACTTGCCCCGATACTCTGACATCTGTTCCATACGATCAATTTTCTCCTGCTCATGCTCAATATAAGGAACAAACAATTCTTCGCACATCGGCTGACCCTGTCCCTCATGCACCGCATGCGCTGCTGTTCTTCCCGAATGAACTGCTGTCATCAATGAATTTCCACCAAGGCAATTTGCACCATGATATTTTGACGCAGCTTCTCCCACAGCATACAATCCTGCAATATTCGTCTGATGCATTCCGTCCACTTTAATACCACCCATAAAGAAATGGATTGCCGGCGTTACAGGGATCGATTCTTTTGCAGTCTCCAGATAAACCTGTCCGGGACACATTGCAATTTCTCTTGCGACAAGATCTCTTGACATCAGATTGCCTTCCGTACCATACTTTTCTTCCATAAAATAAACACTGTGGCTTCTATTCTTATAATAAAGTCTCCAACCTTCACTTCTGACAGATTCCGAAATTATAACCCTCTTATTTCCTCTCTGAACCGTAGTCGGATAATACTGGATAAATTCGAGATTTCTCAGCTGCACTCCCTGTAAAAAAAGCTTTCCTGTCACATAACCATCATTTAATTCAGATCCAGTGGTTTTTCCATATAGCTTGTTCATTCCACCGGTAGCACAGATTACTGCATCCGCATAAACCGGAATCAACATTTTAGATTCTGGATTATAAAATAACGCTCCATAACACTTTTCATCCCGAATAAGAGCGGAATAAAAATACAATCCGATTTTCTTTTCTATTTTACCTTTAATCTCATACTCCAGGCATTTCTGTGTCATTGCCGTAACAATCTGTTTTCCAATGGAATTACCTGAATAAACAGTCCTTTTTCTACTCTGTCCTCCGGAAGCTTTCACTTTCCATGTATCATCTTCATTTCGATCAAAAAGAACTCCCATCTCATCCAGCCATTTCAGATGTTCCGGTGCTTTCTCACAGAGATTTCTCACATCCTCTTCTTTTTCAAGAAAACACCCACTCTCCAGCGTATCATTCGCATGCCACACTACAGAATCCTCCTCTGCGGTATCAACTACTGCATTGATTCCTTCTGCTGCCATAACTGACTGTGTACGTTCTGACTGAATCGGTGATACAAGAATTACCTCATCATCAAGTTCTGCTGCTTCTATTGCAGCAGACATCCCGGCAATTCCATTTCCTATAATCAATACCTTCATTTGTCATCTTCTCTTTCCTAAAAATCTCACCTGTTCCTACAATCTTATCCGCGCAGCCACCGTAAGAACCATTAATAATCCACAGATGATCCATGTTACATAATCCACAAGCTTCTCCATCCTATCGTTCTTCAACAAACCAAGCGTCAGCATAGAACGGCTGAACGATACACTCAGATGCAGAAATGCCGCACCTGCAAAGAGAATCTCCGTCACTAATACAAGAAACTTTGCTCCACCAGAAAATGTTGCTCCACTTATTATAAGATGAAGTACTCTCATGTGTGGATACAATAAAATCAGTATAACAATTCCACTGATTCTCTGCGTAATTAATCTCCAATTCTCTTTCCTGTATCTGTGAAAATTAAGTACTCCACGTCTTGGATAATAACTTACAATACAAAGAACTACATGAATCAAAACTGTCGCCACAATCCCTCCTGCGAGTATCTGACAATCAGAATAATCCTGTCCACCTGTCAACACAGGAATGGACATGGTAAGCATATGTCCAAGTAAGAATAACGTAAGCATCCAGGAACATACTGCGTTCCATTTCTTTATCATTAATCAGCACCCCTTCTGTATCTTATTCTCTCTACTTTTAATCTTCCACATAAACAGCGCGGGTACGCTCTCCATCTTCGATCAATTCTACCTTTGGAAAACTTTGTATATACTGCTTAAATTGTGAGTATCCATAATCCCGTACTTTAAAATCACCAAACTGAATACGAATTCGATTCCCCAGTGTTCCAAGAGAGATCCCCTGATCCCCTGTCATCTGGATCTGTCGGATAATATACTCTTCAAGCATATCTTTCTTACTCTTATCTTCATACAGAGTAACCGAAACTTTCGTTCCTTCCTGGATCAGCTTTAATTTCGGTAAAGTTTCAAGGAACTTGGATAACAAACTGTAACCATAACGTCGAACATCAAAGTCCGGATATACTTTGACCAGCCGGCTTCCAACTTCACCAAGCCCGGTTTCCCTGTCGTTATTCTGGTTTTCCGTAATGATCTTAACCACGATTTCTTCTATTTTTTCCTTTGATACCTTTTCAATCTTTTCTTTTGAACCTCTTCCATTCGACGATGATAATGAAGCACCGGAAATTTTCTTCTGTCCCCTTCCAAACACATGCGGATGATAAGACTTTCCTTCGCTCTCTTCCTTCTCTATCGTGTTGTCTTCCAGAAGCACCTCTAATACGGTGAAGATATCACAGGCTTTACGGAACGGAAGCGGTGTCTTGTCCTCGCCCATTCCGATTACCATCTTTCCACTTTCACGAAGCCGGCTTGCAAGCTTTGTAAAATCACTGTCACTTGATACCAGACAGAACCCCTCCAATTCACTTGTATAGAGCATGTCCATTGCATCAATGATCATGGCAGAATCTGTAGAATTCTTTCCCTGTGTATAACTGAACTGCTGAATCGGCGTAATAGAATTTTGAAGAAGTTCTTCCTTCCAACTCGCACTGTTTGACTTTGTCCAGTCTCCGTAAATTCGTTTGTAAGTCACGTTTCCATATTTAGATAATTCATCCAGGATTGGCTTAATATATTTTGCGGATACATTATCCGCATCGATTAAGAGTGCGAAACGGTCTTCCATGTCTGATACTCCTCTCCTGCAAGATTCTTCCATGTAAATACACCGTTTTCATAAATCATATAACTGTGCTCGGATCCTTCTTTCGGAATCGAGACAGAACCTGGATTTAAGTACTGATATTTTCCACCGTTCATATCAAGGATTTCCTCACATGCCGGAATATGCGTATGTCCGTTCAAAAGAATATCTCCGTCTTTCAGCATCGGAAGCTTATGTGGATTATACACATGTCCGTGTGTTGCAAATATTGTAACATCACTGTTCTTTTCTTCCGGATCTCCTGACAGATTCAGATAACAATAATCTGCCAGAATTGGGAACTCCAATACCATCTGATCCACTTCTGTATCACAATTTCCTCTCACACAAAGAAGTTCTTTCTTCATTGGATTAAGCATTGCGATCACTGTCTTCGGTGCATATCCTTCCGGCAGATCATTTCTCGGTCCATGATAAAGAATATCCCCTAACAATAATAATTTGTCTGCGCCTTCTCTTTTATAAGCCTCAATCATCTGTTCGCAATAAAACGCTGAACCATGGATGTCAGATGCAATCATTAATTTCATTTTTCACGTCCTCCTGTCTTTCTAAATAGTTTCTCTATAATAAATGAAAAAAGCAGTGACTCTTTTCTTGAGACACCGCCTCTTATTATTTTGTGCCTGTGGATATTATAACACAGAATGAATCACAGAGAAAAATATTTTCCTACAATTTCAAAAGGCGCCGGACCCACACTCAGCACAGCTTTATGGAATTCTTTCTGGGATTGATTTCCAGATTTTATCCATTCCTTTTTCAACTCCAGAAATTTTATATATCCGATATAATATTTCAAATAATTTCCCGGCGATCCCAGAATCAGATTATAGATTTTATCAACCGTTTCGGCATCTTTAATTCCGTATCTCGCATAAAATTCTACTGTGTCCATTCTGCTCCATCCTTCGTAATGAATTCCCATATCTGCCAATGCATAAAGTGCAAGAATCACTGAACTGTTCTTCTGAAGAATTGCTGCCTGAGTCTTAGATAACGGCATCAGATAATAGCTGCACATCTCCGCATAAGTTGCCCAGCCTTCTACATATCCGCCAAAATTTAAAATACTCCTGATGGGATCAGGATTCGTGCTTTCAAAAAATATTGTCTGATACAGATGTCCCGGATACCCCTCATGTGCCAACGTTGTAAACAGTGCCAAATCATCTCGCATCTGTATTTGGTTTACATAAATTACATTTTCTTCTGTATAGTCAATTGCCGGTATCATATAAAATGCGGGACTTAAATGTTCCTGCATTTCCTCCGGTACATATTTTATCTGCAGAGAAGTTTTTGGAATCTCAGGAAATGCAGTCCCTATCCCTTTTTTTAACTTTTCTAAAATTCTTTCTGCTTTCCTATCTTCCAATATTGCTGCTGCCTGCTTCGCTTCGTTGACTGCTTCTTCCATACCGGTAATATCTTCTGAAATTTGTCTTCGTGTTAGTTGCTCAAGCTCTTGAATCGTGTCTGTCACTCCTACACTCTGCTGTATATACCATTCGTAGTATTTTCTCCCTTCCGGAAAATAACACAATCCCTTTTCATTCGTTCCCTTCCCTTTCAATTCCTTAACCGCCTGTATCAAATCCTCATACGCCGGACAAACCTGCTCTTCCATCTGCCTGGCGTTCTGCTGAATATAATCACTCTTTTCTTTTTCAGACAGTTCCTGTAATTCACCAATTCTGGACACAAATGTCGAGTACAGATAATTTCCATTTCCCATTGCAAGAAATGCATTACATTGTTCTAACACCTGATCCGCCATTTCATCTGACAAAAACAATCCTTTGTCTGCTTTTTCTCTTTCAAATGCAATGATCTGTTGAAAATAATCCCTTGTCTCACTTAAAACATCCAGATACACCTCCACATCTGTCCTGTCATAAAACTGATATTCAGATAATACAATTGGAATCTGCGTCTGTACTCCATTGACTGTATTTAACGGTTCTTCATAATACAGATAATCTGCTTCTTCTCTCAAACTTCTCAGATATTGCTTTAACAGATCGTATGTAATTTTATTCTTTACATTCAGTTTTTCATAAGAAAATGCATACAATGCCTGCTGTATATTCTCCGCTGCTGTCTTAATCTGAGTACTGTCTGTCTGTATCGTTCCATATGCTGTATCCGCTTTATCAATCCCATACGCTTCTGGCTCTTTTAATGTATAGTGCAGACTGATCTGGCTTGCAGCCACCTCTTTGCAAAACAATTTTTCTGTAAACGATGTAAATCTTTCATTCTCCACATCTTTACTGCTCTTTTTTTCTTCTAAAAATGTTGCTTCACAACCGTTTAAAAAGAAAATAGCACTGAAAAGAATACTGATACTACATACAATACTTACACACTGCTTCTTCCGCCTTTTCCAAAATTGAATCAACATAGCAGACTCCGACAGTTATTTCTCTAATTTTATGCATTGGCTTCCTTATTTATACATCGCTGAAATTTGTTTCCAAACAGTAATGCATCCCCTCTTTATTTGTGATAAAATACAACTATATAAGATACAGGAGGCGTTGTGTATGGCCAGCTTAATATTTGAACATTTGAAAAAAGTATATCCGAACGGATTCGTATCTGTAGACGATGTCAGCCTCTCGATCGAGGACGGTGAATTTGTTGTATTCCACGGACCAAGCGGATGCGGAAAATCTACAATTTTACGTATGATTGGCGGCCTGGAAGATATTACTTCCGGAAAGATCTATCTTGATAATACCTTTTTAAATGACATTCTTCCACGCGACCGGAAGCTTGCCATGGCATTTCAGAATTACATTCTCTATAAGCACATGAATGTCTATGATAATATGGCACTTGGACTGAAGCTTCGTGATCTTCCGCGTACAGTTATCAATACCCGCGTAAAGACTGCTGCCGCTTTTCTTGGAATTTCAGACATTCTTACGAAAAAAATTCGTTCTATTTCTGATTCTGAGCGCCAGCGTGTTGCACTCGGTCGGGCTATTGTCTGCCATCCAAAAGTTCTGCTTGTAGATGAAGATTTTGCCCATCAGGATGATGATCTTCGGAAAGATATGATCCATGATATTCTCAAGATTAACAAAGAGCTTGGAATTACGGTTCTTTATGTCACAAATAACTACGAAGAAGCCGTTTCCCTGAATTCTCGTGTCATTTTTATGAAAGACGGAAAAGTAATTGAGGACAGCATTTAAGCTGTCCTCTCCTTTTTTACCCTGGCAACTCTCAAAACATGCTTCTTATGATTTTTGCTTCTCCAGGTAATTATAAATTTCTCGCTTCTGAACGCCGCGGTCTTTCGCAACCTTTTTCATTGCTTCTTTGCGATCGAGCCCCTGAGAAATATAATGCTCCATATGATCTTCGATACTCATATCTTCCCAGCGCGCTTTTTCTTCCTGACGGATTTCTTCCCGGCTTCTCCCTGCAATTACAATCACGCACTCTCCCTTCGGATCATTCGCCTCATAATAAGCTACTGCTCCTTCAAGTGTTGATTGAAATGCTGTCTCATGCCTTTTGGTCAGTTCTCTGCAAACCGTTACTTTTCGATCTCCCAGACGCTCTGAAAGAAGTTTCAAAGTCTTTACCAGACGATGCGGTGCTTCATACATTACGATCGTTCTTGTCTCAGCAGCCATCTCTTTTAAAACTTCTTCCCGCTCTTTCTTATCTGTCGGAAGAAATGCCTCAAATGCAAATCTTCTTGTCGGAAGTCCTGACATTGTAAGCGCTGTAACACATGCCGCCGGTCCCGGAACAGAAGTTACTCGAATCCCTGTTTCATAACACATTTTCACCAGTTCTTCTCCCGGATCAGAGATCCCAGGTGTACCTGCATCTGTAATTACCGCAATATCCAGTCCTTCTTCCAGCTTCTCCACCAGTTTACGACCTTTATCAAACTTGTTATATTCATGATAACTTGTCATTGGTGTCTGTATTTCGAAATGATTTAACAGCTTAATACTGTTTCTTGTATCTTCTGCTGCGATCAGATCCACCTCTTTCAATGTTCTGATCGCACGAAATGTCATATCTTCCAGATTTCCAATCGGTGTTGCTACCAAATATAATGTTCCTGCCATCTTCATCTCCCATGACTTTGTAACTGTTCAGTTACCTTTGTTTTTCAGAATTATTTCCGTTCTTCTGCAGTAAAGTTCCATCCTTCGCATACATAATAATTGGTGGCTCTATTGTCACTCTGGGTTTTGCCCCACGCATTCCTTCCACCAGAACCATTGTCGGTTCTTTATCTATATACGGATGAATAAACTGAATCCGTTTCGGTTCAATCTTATATTCATGCATCTTCGTCAAAATCTCTGTCAGCCGGAACGGTCTGTGGATCATATAAAATCTGCCTTTATCCTGAAGAAGCCGCATACTTTCTCTTAAAATATCATCTAATGTACACAACACCTCATGCCGTGCAATTGCCTTACTGTCATCTGGATTCCGAAGTCCATGATCCGCTAACATATAAGGCGGATTCGTTGTGATCACATCAAAAAAGGCTGGCTTAAATCGTTCTGCCGCCTCTTTAATATCTCCGGTTACAATGCTAATTCTGTCTTCCAGATGGTTATGTGCAACACTGCGTCTTGCCATTTCTGCAGTCTCAGCCTGTATCTCAAGCCCTGTAAAATGCTTTCCTTTCGTCTTTCCTGCAAGTAGAACCGGGATGATTCCATTCCCGGTTCCCATATCAAGCACGGTCTCTCCCGGCTTTATTTTTGCAAAATCAGAGAGAAATACTGCATCCACTCCAAAACAGAATTTTGAAGGATTCTGGATCAATTCTAATCCTCCAAGCTGCAGATCATCCAGACGTTCGCCTGGTCTCAGATTATTTATCATCTAACTTCGAAGCTCCCTCTTTCTTCTCCATCCGCTCAAGTGCAGCAAGTTTCTTCTGCTCTTCTTTCGATACTTTCTGTTTCTTTCTTCTCGGACGGAATTTCAGATCATCCGCTTTATACTCGCGAATCTCTTTCTCGTCATTCTCCAGATTAACAATAACTTTCACAAGTCTGCGAAGTACACTCAAAGAATGTACTGTTCCAGTCAATCCATCACTTGTTGTCACATTATCTCCAACAGAAGGTAACTGACTGTTAAGCACTTCATAAGTCTCTTCCTCATTCGTCAGGCAACACATCAATCTTCCGCAGACCCCTGAAATCTTTGTCGGATTCAGAGACAGGTTCTGTTCCTTTGCCATCTTGATTGATACCGCTGCAAACTCTGTCAGATATGTGCTGCAGCATAATGGACGTCCACAGATACCAATTCCTCCGCGGATCTTCGTCTCATCTCTGACCCCAATCTGACGAAGCTCAATTCTTGTTCTGAACACAGCTGCCAGATCCTTTACAAGTTCACGAAAATCAATACGTCCGTCCGCTGTAAAATAAAACAGGACTTTATTATTATCAAAAGTATATTCTGCTTCAATCAGTTTCATATCCAGTCCATGCTTGCGGATCTTCTCCTGACAAATCTTAAAAGCCTCTTTCTCTTTCTGACGATTCTTCTCTACCGTCTTCTCGTCCTGCTCTGTTGCAATACGAATCACAGACTTCAAAGGCTGAATCACTGAATCATCGTCCACCTCTTTTGGTGCACTGACAACACGTCCGTACTCGATTCCCCGTGCTGTCTCCACGATTACGTGATCCCCCTGTTTGATTTCAAACTCCCCCGGGGAAAAGAAATAAATCTTTCCCGCTGTTCGGAATCTTACTCCTATTACTTTTGTCATGTATCTAGTTCTCCTTTATTGTAAGCAAGAGCAGTTCCATTGTCAGTTCAAAATTAACATTTGCTTTCAGTCTGGCTTTCGCCTTTTCAATTGCGTTCAAAATATTCTCAATTCCTTCATAAGAGCTCTTACTTGCACGCGCCTTGATATATCTCAGCTGATCAGAAAATACTACTCTGTCTACATTCTTAGTTGCCTTATAAATTAATACATCTCTGTACCAGATTGCAATCATATCCAGATAGTCGTTAATCTCCATTTTATATGTCATACATTTTTTCACTGCATCCATCAGTTCTGAAACATTCATCTCATCAATATTTCTAAGTAAATGTACAACTTCTTCCTTAATCTCATTGAAATATTCTGATGTCGCAAGCATAATCGCTTTTCCCATATTTCCCTGGGCAAATGCTACACAGACATCTGCTTTATAATCAGGAATCTCCATCTGCTCCATCAGATATTTCTTTACGAGCTGATCTTTAATATTACGAAGTTTCATCATAACGCATCTGGAACGAATCGTTGGCAGTAAAGCCTCTGCATTCTCTGTCAGAAGCATGATCACCGCATATTCCGGTGGCTCCTCAATTGTCTTAAGCAATGCATTCTGTGCCTGGGCACTCATTAAGTCTGCCTCTGGAATAATATAAATCTTATACTTGCTGCTGTACGGCTTGATCACGATATCATTATTAACCTGTGTACGAATATCATCAACACTGATCGTATTCGGTTTCTCATGTGTCACCTTAATAATATCCGGCTGATTGCCGCTCTGTGCCTGTTTACAGGATTGACATTTTCCACATGCCTCTCCGTCTTCCGCACGATTCTGGCACTGCAGGCTCATAGCAAAAAGATTCGCAAGAAGCCGCTTCCCAGATCCCCTTTCGCCATTCAGAATATATGCATGCGATACTGCATCAGCCTGAACTGCGCTCGAAATATACTTGATTATGTTTTTGTGCCCTACTACATCTTTAAAACTACTCATTTCTATCACCTGCCGTGTATCTTATTTCATCTTTAGCGGATAATATTCTCACAATTATCCACCTAACAATAGTATATTCATAATTTTAACATCATTTTCTTACAAAACTATGAACTACCATTTAAGTATATCATAAATTCACGTTTATTTCTCGCAAAATTTCTTCCATACAAGTTTCCTTATCAATATTTTGAAATCTCCGCTTGATTCCCGCCCTTTCCAGATTCTCCTCCGAGAAATCTTCTGCATCTGCAAGAAATCTTCTGCACAGTTCTGCATACTGCGGTTTCGTCTGTGCCCGTTCTCTTTCTAACGCCCTCGACAGTCTTAATCCATCTTCTACTTCTATATATAATGGAACCATAACATCATCACCAAAATATTCTTTCAATGCATAATATGACTCAATTGTTCCGATCACAAGATAATCATACTGCCACAATTCAATCTGTCCATCATCTGCTGTAAAATAAGTCCAGATTCCACACTTTGTATTGTAAGAACGAAACTCGATGATTTTCTCCTCGTCCATCATCTCATCAAATCGTTCCTGATCGACAAAGAAATATTCCACTCCGTCCTTCTCACCCTCACGCATTGGACGTGTTGTATATGGAACGATTGAATGAAATTTGGGCATCTTTTCTATCAATTCTTTGTAAATCGTATCCTTCCCGGAAGCACTTTTTCCCATAATATAAAATATTTTACCCATACTTTTTCTCCTGCTCTTAAACATGCATCTGGATTCGTATTCTCAACTTCCAGCCTGTCGGTTCCTTATTCTGGATTCCCAGCAACTAATAAACAATTCTCCTGGCTTAGCCCTTCAATGGAAAAACCCATCTCTTTATATTTTACCATCTTTTGCACAATAGTAGAAGTAATTCTCTCTCCAGGAACAATCATTGGGATTCCCGGTGGATAAAGATAGACATATTCCAATGAGATTCTTCCTGATGCCTCATTCCATTTCACACTCTCGCCTTCCATTCTCCCTGCTTCAAAGGAAGAATATGCTTGTTCTAATGGAATCATTTCATAAGAAATATTTTTTATAGTATGATCCTCATCATTCCCTGAAAGCTCTTCGCACAGAATATTTTTATCAATCTCCATCACTGCCTGAACCAATCTGTCCATTCCTTCTTGTGTATCTCCCGGTCCTGTCATAGCAATCACATAAGACCCGGAAGCCATCTCCATCTCCAAATGATAAGATCTCAGCATTTCCTGAAATCGTTTTCCATTCAACACTTCCCCATCTGTATTCTTAAGATTTTTTACAGATAATACTATCTTCGACCGGTCATAATGTTCTGCCTCAATTAATTTTATATTCTTTAACTGCTTCAGTCTCTCTCTTGCTTGCTGCAAACACTCAACATAAGTGTCCATGATTTCTTCTCTGCACTCATCCATTGCCCGGACACACTCATCAATGGATGCCATTAAAATATAAGAAGGACTGCTGGATTGAAGCATATGCAAATAATTTCTTATCCTTTCACGATCAGCATATCTCCCATTTATATGAAGCAATGCTGTCTGAGTTAAAGACGGAAGTGTCTTGTGAAGACTGTGGATCACCACATCAGCCCCCCGTGTATTCGCATTTTGCGGAAAATATGAATGAAATCCAAAATGTGCACCATGCGCTTCATCGACGATCAGCGGAATCTTATATTCATGCACAATTTCCGCAATTGCTTCAATATCCGACACGACTCCTTCATAAGTCGGTGAAACAATGACAACCGCCTGAATATCTTCATATTCTTCAAGTAACTTCTTTATCTGGTCTACATGGATCTCACCATTAAGATCTGTCTCTTCCGAAAACTCCGGATAAATATATACTGGGCGTAATTCATTTATATATACCGCATTGTATACCGATTTATGACAATTTCTTGCCATCAAGATTCTACCACCACGCTCCGTACATCCCATCACTGCACTCAAAAGTCCGACTGTACTCCCATTAATCAGATAATGCGTCTCTTCCGCATGAAATACTCTGGCTGCATTCTCCTGTAATTCTTTCAACAGTTCTTCTGCATGATGAAGATCATCAAATCCATCTATCTCTGTTATATCAATATTATATGGTAACCTGGCTCTCATGAGCTCCATGTTACGCTTATGTCCAGGCATATGAAATGCATAATAATCTGAATTTCCATATGCAGTTAATTTTTCATATAAATATTCCATAATAACCTCTTATTTGTAAAAAGAACCTATCTGAATAATGATAGATTCTCCTGGTGCCATATTTTATTTATATAAAGTTAAAAGCAGTAATCATAATAGATTACTGCTTTCTTTCAGTGAGCGTGCGGGGATTCGAACCCCGGACAACTTGATTAAAAGTCAAGTGCTCTACCACCTGAGCTACACGCCCGTATCATTTTATTCACTTTTTGCAAATAAAAATGCCCAGAACCGGAATCGAACCAGTGACACGAGGATTTTCAGTCCTCTGCTCTACCAACTGAGCTATCTGGGCATAGACTATAAAAGTCTGAGTTGCGGGAGCAGGATTTGAACCTGCGACCTTCGGGTTATGAGCCCGACGAGCTTCCAGACTGCTCCATCCCGCGATATTAAATTAATTTCCCAAAAGAGAAAAGCCGATGATCGGACTCGAACCGATAACCTGCTGATTACAAATCAGCTGCTCTG
>NZ_JAJCME010000149.1:0-244 GCF_020560115.1 Mediterraneibacter sp. 210702-DFI.5.30 | reverse complement strand
CCTGGCGCTGCCAGGTCCAGCCGGCCAAGGCCGCGCCCTGCAGTGCCAGGGTGATCGCCTGTTGCTGTCGAGCCAGTATCGGGAACTGCTGGGTGACAAGCATGCCCGGCTCGACTATGGCCTGGCCGACTGGCAAGCCGAAGTCCACCGCGACGACCGCGCGCGCCTGGCCAGCACCTTGCGCCTGCACTTCGACGGCCAGGTGCCCGGCCCCGTCAATTGCGAATTGCGCCTGCGCCATGGC
>NZ_JAJCME010000148.1:0-244 GCF_020560115.1 Mediterraneibacter sp. 210702-DFI.5.30 | reverse complement strand
ATCGCAACCACATGGCCAGACGCTTTCAGTCGGGTTATCACTGCTTTTTTGCCATCCGGCAGAATTCCGGCTTCAACCTCATCTATTCCCAGTTTCCGTGCGACTGCTTCAGCAGTAAGCTGGTTATCCCCGGTGAGCATAACAATGCGGATCCCCGCCTGACGCAAAGCTTTAAGCGCATCCGGCGTGGTTGTTTTCACGGGATCCGAGATAGCTATCAGGCCTGCAAGGTCCCCGTCTGTGG
>NZ_JAJCME010000147.1:0-245 GCF_020560115.1 Mediterraneibacter sp. 210702-DFI.5.30 | reverse complement strand
AGTTGGAAGACGCCATCAGCCAAATGAACAATGGTGACGTGCTGCTGGTTCAAAACACGCGTTACGAAGACGTTAAAGACGGTGAATACGTTAAGCGTGAATCAGGCAATGACCCTGAATTGGGCAAGTACTGGGCATCATTGGGCGATGTTTTTGTAAACGACGCCTTTGGTACTGCACACCGTGCCCATGCTTCCAACGTTGGTATTGCCCAAGCAATCGGCGCTGGCAAGTCAGGCGTTGGC
>NZ_JAJCME010000146.1:0-245 GCF_020560115.1 Mediterraneibacter sp. 210702-DFI.5.30 | reverse complement strand
GGTGCCTAAGCTGGGACGTTTGCGGATCAAAGGCGCTCAGCAGCGACTATTGGATCGTCAAGGCGAAACACGCATTGGTACGGTAACCATTTCCAAAGATGCTGCCGATCGATTCTTTTTGTCGCTGCAATTAGGCTCCGATACACCGTTTGTTCCTAAGCTTAGCCGCACTAATCGGCAAATTGGCATTGACCTAAACACAGAAAACTTTCTGACTGCCAGTGATGGTCGAACCATCGCTAACC
>NZ_JAJCME010000145.1:0-245 GCF_020560115.1 Mediterraneibacter sp. 210702-DFI.5.30 | reverse complement strand
ATGAACCTTGCCGAATTTCAGATCCGCATCGTTAAGCGTATTGTAGATTTCTTCCGCACTGTCCAGCGACTTGTTCAAATGACCCAGCAGCGTTTCTTCGGCTTTAGAAAGCACATGCTTTTTCTGCCGCCGCAGCTTAGTCATCTCATATTGATACTCAGCCAGTCCCGGCTCGCTTTGCATCAGCTTGGCAAAGTCCGCATCGTCAATGGCCGTCAATTCAGGTTGAATAAAGGCCAGCTCAG
>NZ_JAJCME010000144.1:0-246 GCF_020560115.1 Mediterraneibacter sp. 210702-DFI.5.30 | reverse complement strand
CGCAGAGAATGCTGGCGGGCAAAGTCCATTGGTGACGATTGCCGATTATCATTTTTGCCAGGTGGGGGACGGTCAGTCCGACAAAGCCAATTGCGCCGCAAAACGACACCAGGGTAGCGGTGAGCAGCGTGATGGCCAGGTAGAGTGATATTTGCAGGGCGAAAACGTTAACGCCCAGGCCCTTAGCGGCAAAATTGCCCAGCGCCATAACATCCAACGTTGGGGACATCGCCAGGCAAAGCGTCC
>NZ_JAJCME010000143.1:0-246 GCF_020560115.1 Mediterraneibacter sp. 210702-DFI.5.30 | reverse complement strand
CGGGCACAATCAATAATTGTGCCCGACCTAATAACATGTAAGAGAAGGGGAAAAGATGAATCTTTTAACAATCAATACTCATAGCTGGTTAGAAGAAGAACCATTAAAAAAATTAGAGGAGATTGCCAAGGTGATTTTATCTTCTGAAAGTGAAATAATTGCCTTACAAGAAGTGAATCAGAAAGTCGCTTCCAAGAAAGTGCCGTTAGAACAGTTAACGACTTTTTGTCCCGTGGCGACCCAAAC
>NZ_JAJCME010000142.1:0-246 GCF_020560115.1 Mediterraneibacter sp. 210702-DFI.5.30 | reverse complement strand
CACGGTACCGTACAAGCAGATCATTATTGCAACAGGTGAAGGGGCAAAAGCTGCACTATCTGCCTTTGATTATATTATTCGCAATGGTTAATTTTTTAACGCAAGTGTAGTTTTACCTTTTTATAAGGCTTATCTTCCCCGATGGATAAGCCTTTTTTTTATTGCATTTTTAAACATTTTAATTACAAATTTAAATCAGTAGATAGCATAATTTTTAGCATAATGAATTAACTTCGATATTAATCG
>NZ_JAJCME010000141.1:0-247 GCF_020560115.1 Mediterraneibacter sp. 210702-DFI.5.30 | reverse complement strand
CTTCACCCATGTGTTTCATTAGGATTGGATCAACCTGATGATTCAAAAAGGCATCAACTTTTAAAACATTGCCAGGCAAAACCGTACCATACTCTTTAATTTTTTCCTGCAGTTCTTTCATGGAGTCCTCCTTAACGGCTTATTTATCATAATTGTACAACTTATAGGTCTGAATTACTGAAATTAATTTTTGAGCGTAATCCGGAGCGGTTGCA
Source organism: Mediterraneibacter sp. 210702-DFI.5.30 (assembly GCF_020560115.1). NCBI lineage: Bacteria > Bacillati > Bacillota > Clostridia > Lachnospirales > Lachnospiraceae > Mediterraneibacter > Mediterraneibacter sp. 210702-DFI.5.30. Next base: position 32 of record NZ_JAJCME010000141.1, on the reverse strand, counting down.
TAATGGGCCTCTTGCAGCGCCTTAGCAGCTTC
>NZ_JAJCME010000140.1:0-247 GCF_020560115.1 Mediterraneibacter sp. 210702-DFI.5.30 | reverse complement strand
CCGAACCCATGCAAGTCCCCATCCCGGCCATGTATAAGACGTAGACGGTGGCAATGAAGGGGTTAGCCAGGTGACGGGCCGCTAAGGTAAAGATCAGCAGGGCTACCCAGCGGCAGGGTGGAAGTGCAAGCCAACCTTCTCGACGGGCCGTATGGCTAAGATAGGCTGAAGGTTGATGCCTTGGCATCGTTCTTCAGCCGTACTTAGACACTAGGCCCGTGGTTGGGAGCACGTTATCTGTGTAACA